>DAOPZJ010000043.1 GCA_035353335.1 Oscillospiraceae bacterium
CGACGGTGTCTGTGACATCGGAATGGCATCCCGTGAGCTCAAAGATACCGAACTCGCCGGAGGCCTCACCTCAACCGTCATCGCACTCGACGGCATCGCAGTCATCGTAAATCCCGCGAATACAATTGATAATATGACCAAAGATCAGGTCAAAGGCATCTACACCGGAACCATCCTGAACTGGCAGGACATTGCTTGATAAAGTATCCAAAAATACATCAATGAAGCGAGGTTTGAAAAGGAATTTTCAAACCTTGCTGTGAAAGGATCAAAAATCTAAGATGATTAAATTCAAAGAAGCCGCAATGAAAATAGTATTCCTCCTCTGCGCCTGCTTTGCGATTTTAGCCGTGCTGATGATCTGTCTTTTCTTGTTCGCCAACGGCATCCCGGCGATGAAGGAAATCGGACTTTGGAACTTCCTCTCGGGAACGAAGTGGAAGCCGGAGAACGATATTTACGGGATTCTCCCGATGATCATGGGCAGCATCTATGTCACGGCGGGAGCGCTTGTGATCGGCGTTCCGATTGGAATTCTCACAGCGGTCTTTATGGCTCGGTTCTGTCCGCCTAAACTTCATAAAATCCTGAAACCCGCGGTGGATTTACTTGCCGGAATTCCGTCGGTTGTCTACGGCTTCTTTGGATTGATGGTCATCGTTCCGACAATCAGAAACATGTTTGGAGGAACCGGTTCTTCCATGCTTGCCGCATCGGTCGTGCTCGGCATCATGATTTTGCCCACGATCATCGGCGTCTCAGAGGCGGCAATCCGCGCGGTACCCGAAAGCTATTATGAAGGGTCGCTCGCACTCGGAGCCAGTCATGAACGAAGCGTATTTTTCTCCATGCTGCCGGCGGCGAAATCAGGCGTATCGGCTGCGGTGATTTTGGGCGTAGGACGCGCCATTGGCGAGACGATGGCGGTGGTCATGGTCGCCGGAAATCAACCGATTATGCCGACCGGAATCACAAAGGGGCTGCGGACTCTGACCTCGAACATTGTCATCGAGATGGGTTACGCGGCCGATTTGCATTATAACGCTTTGATTGCCACCGGCGTCGTGCTGTTCGTGTTCATCCTGATCATCAATCTGCTGTTCTCCATTCTGAAAAGGAGGTCAAAACTGTGAACGTAACTGAAAAGATCTCCCGATTTGAAAAAGAGCGTAAAAGAGCAAAAGCGCAGTCCGTTTTTTTAAGAACCATCGTTTACATCGCGGTGATTCTCACCTTATCCGCTCTTGCTTTTGTCATCGCATACATCCTTTTCAAAGGCATACCGAATATCTCACTCGACTTGTTTTCGCCCGAATATACTTCTGAAAATGCCTCGGTTGTTCCGGCTATCATCAACACCGTCACGATGACGCTGATATCACTTCTCATTGCGGTTCCGCTCGGGGTCTTTTCGGCGATCTATCTGGTCGAATACGCAAAACGCGGAAACAAACTCGTCGCATTAGTGCGCACGACCGCAGAAACCCTCTCCGGAATCCCGTCGATTGTCTACGGCTTGTTCGGATATCTGATGTTCGTGGTCTATTTCGGATGGGGTTACAGTATGCTCGCCGGTGCATTAACGCTGTCGATCATGATTCTACCGGTGATCATGCGCACCACCGAAGAAGCGCTCAAATCCATCCCCGACACATTTCGCGAGGGCAGCTTCGGCCTGGGTGCAGGAAAACTTCGCACGGTATTTAAAATCGTACTCCCCTCTGCAATTCCGGGAATTTTAGCCGGCGTCGTGCTCTCGGTCGGCAGAATCGTCGGGGAGACGGCTGCTTTGATCTATACCGCGGGTACCGTGGCACAGATCCCCGATACTGTACTGCGGAGCGGGCGGACGCTCTCGGTGCACTTATACGCCCTCTGGAACGAGGGATTGGCTCAGGGAAAAGCCTATACGTCAGCAGTGGTGCTGTTAATAGTCGTAGTCGGAATCAATGCACTGTCGGCTTTTATCGCGAAGAGATTATCAAGGGAAAAAGTTTGATCATCGAGTTTGCAAACTTTTTATAATAAGGAGAGGTTCATCCGAATGGATAAATTCAATATCGAACAACTAAACTTATATTATGGCAATTTTCAGGCATTGAAAAATGTCAATCTGCCGATTCTGAGCAAGGAGATCACCGCTTTTATCGGACCTTCCGGCTGCGGCAAGTCGACGCTGCTCAAAACTTTGAACCGGATGAATGATCTGATCGAGGGCTGCCGAATCGAGGGAAAAGTCGCTCTGGACGGTGAGAATATCTATGACCGGAAAATGGACGTCAATCTGCTCCGAAAGCGGGTGGGCATGGTGTTTCAAAAACCCAATCCCTTTCCGATGAGCGTCTATGACAATATCGCCTACGGGCCGCGAACCCACAGTATTAAAAACAAAGCGCAGCTCGACGAAATCGTAGAAAAATCGCTTGTTGACGCGGCTATCTGGGATGAAGTCAAAGACCGTTTGAAAAAGTCGGCGCTGGGTCTATCGGGCGGACAGCAGCAGCGGCTTTGCATCGCACGGGCGCTCGCGGTTGAACCCGAAGTCCTGTTGATGGATGAACCGACCTCCGCACTCGATCCCATTTCGACCGGAAAAATAGAAGACCTTGTCAGCGAGCTAAAAAAATGCTATTCTATTATCATCGTGACCCACAATATGCAGCAGGCGACCCGAATTTCTGACAAAACGGTATTTTTCCTGCTCGGCGAGGTCATTGAATACGGCGACACCGAGACAATGTTCTCTACGCCGAAAAATAAAAAGACCGAGGATTACATCACGGGGAGGTTCGGATAATGCGCAGTAAATTCGATGAACAATTAAAACTTTTAAATAACGATTTAATCGTTATGGGTGCTTTGTGTGAGGACGCAATCGCCTGTTCGGTGAAATCTCTATTGAATTCCGACTTATCGCTCGCAGAAAACGCCATCAGAATCGAGAAAGAAATCGATCAAAAAGAACGAGACATCGAAGGGCTTTGCCTGAAACTGCTTTTACAGCAGCAACCCGTTGCGAGCGACCTGCGGCTGATCTCATCGGCTCTCAAAATGGTGACCGATATGGAACGCATCGGCGACCAAGCAGAAGATATCGCCGAATTGGTCACCTATACCGACCTGTCAGATTCCAAAAACGACGTCCACTTTGAAGATATGGCCAAAGCTGTAATCAAAATGGTAACCGATAGTATTGATGCCTTTGTCAAACACGACCTTAAACTCGCGCAGGCAGTCATCGCCTACGACGATGTGATGGACGACCTCTTTTTGAAAATCAAGAATGATTTAATCGAATTGATTGCCTGCGATAAAAAGGGCGGTGAAGTGGCACTCGATACGCTGATGATCGCAAAATATCTGGAGCGCATCGGCGACCACGCGACTAATATTGCAGAATGGGTGGTCTTTGCGATCACAGGAAAACACGTCGGAGAAGCGGATTAAATTTTCAAATCCTCATCGAAAGGGATGTCTAAATTAAATGATTATTGTTGTCGAAGATGACCGCGGCATCCGTGAACTGGTCGTCTATACACTCCAAAACACCGGCTTCAAAGCCATGGGCTGCGAGAGTGCTCAGGAACTTTATGCCGCGTTGAAAACCGAAAAGCCGCAATTGATTTTGCTTGACATTATGCTTCCCGGCGAAGATGGGATTTCGGTTCTCAAACGGCTGCGTCAGAATTCCGCGACCAAAAAGCTGCCAGTGATCATGCTGACCGCAAAAGGAGCCGAATACGATAAAGTGATCGGTCTTGATTCGGGCGCGGATGACTATATTACAAAGCCGTTCGGCATGATGGAGATGATCTCCCGCGTCAAGGCAGTTTTGCGGCGCGCTGAAGAAACTGACGACTTGGTATATTCCGTTCCAAACATTACACTAAACGTCAAGGCGCATCAGATCACGGTGAACAATGTGCCCATTGAGGTTACGCTTAAAGAATTCGAACTGCTTCGGCTACTGATGAAAAACGCTGGAACCGTTCTGACCCGGGATATGCTGCTTGAAAACATCTGGGGCTACGGTTTTGACGGCGAGACCCGAACGGTGGACGTACATATTGGCACGCTGCGTTCAAAACTCGGTGTTGCAGGCGAGATCGTCGAGACCGTGCGTGGGATCGGTTACCGAATCGCAAATGAATAATATATCTTTTTGTTGAATGCGGGGTGAGACGATGAAGCGGAGAATCTTTTGGAGTATTTTTTTAACATCCTTTTTATTGCTCGCGCTGACGGTGACCGCCGTCATGGGCGCTGTTTATAATCAATTCACCGATGAACGCAAATCGGAAATCAAAATCGAGACGGGGTACATTGTTAATGCATATGGCGGAGGTGCTATCGATTATCTCCGGCAGATCGGCAAAGTCAGCCCGAACCGAATCTCTTTGATTGCACCCGACGGCAAGGTACTTTATGACAGCTTCGTCGATGCTTCATTGCTTGAAAACCACTCCGACCGCCTCGAGATCATCGCCGCTTTGACAAACGGCACCGGCGAATCAACAAGGTCATCAGAGACCCTTGAGGAAAAGACCTATTATTACGCCGTGCGGCTGGACGACGAAAATATTTTGCGCATTGCCGCCACTTTAAAAAGCATGTCCGCAATCATCTATAACATGGCTGCAATGATCATATCCATCTTGATTATCGGGCTTTTGATTATCATTCTGACCGCAAATTTGTTGACCAAGCGCATCGTTGCTCCGATCAACCGGATTAATCCCGAAAATCCGCTCTCGTCCGATGCCTACGAGGAGTTTTCACCGTTGATCGTCAGCATCGACAAACGCAATAAAAAGATCAATGAACAAATCCAAATGCTCTCCGAAAAACAACGCGAGTTCTCCGAGGTCACCGACGGAATGAGCGAAGCGCTGGTTGTCTTCGGTGCGGACCGCAAGATTCTCTCAGCCAACCGCAGTGCAAAACGCGTGTTTTTCTCTTATGAGCCCGAAGGGCTTGGATATCTCGAATTCTGCCGCGATATTCCCTATATCCACGCTGTCGAAGAGGCCTTTTTAGGTCGTCCCTCACAACAAAAATTCGAACGCGGCGGTCATATCTACCGATTATCCGCCGATCCCGTTGGTAAAAGTGACGAATTTGCGGCGGTGCTGTTTGTCACCGATATCACCGACGCCGAACGGGCCGAACAGATGCGCCGTGAATTTTCGGCCAACGTCTCACACGAGTTAAAAACCCCGCTGACATCGATTTTGGGCTATGCCGAGATCATGTGCAACGGCGTTGCAAAGACCGAGGACTTTCCGCGCTTTACCAAACAGATCTATGACGAAGCAAGACGGCTTCTCTCTTTGATCGAAGATATCATCAAACTCTCCAAACTCGACGAAGGCGGTTTGAAAGAAGAATTCCGAAAAACAGACCTCTTTCCGATCTGTGAAAACGTCGTAAATGAACTTGCACAGAAGGCTAAAAATAGCGATGTCAAACTTGAAATACGCGGTGAGCACTTGACGGTGAACGGCATCGAAAACACGCTGCATGAGATGATCTATAATCTCTGCGACAACGCGATTATCTATAATAAAAAAGGCGGATTGGTCACAGTCACACTCGAGACAGTGCAGGGGCACCCCGTGTTAACAGTCAAAGACACCGGCATCGGCATCGCACCGGAGCATCAAAACCGGGTTTTCGAGCGGTTTTACCGCATCGACAAGAGCCATTCAAAGGCGACCGGCGGAACCGGCCTCGGCCTTTCAATCGTCAAACACGCCGCGCTTCTGCACGGAGCACAGGTCAAACTGACCAGTGCCTTAGGGCAGGGCACCGAGATTAATGTTGTTTTCCAGTAAGTTAAAAATAGAACATAAATCAAAATTCCACTCCCATCGCCGGTGGGGGTGGAATTTTCAATATAATTAGCCCAACTGTTAATCGGGGTGGTCAGGCGGAGAAGTATAGCTGACCAAATAACGGTCTTCTGTCGCGACAGCGATATCTCCGACGACCGGGTTCTTTGTTAAATCCCGGATAATTCCATCCATGATTTGTGCCGGGAGCATTCTTTTTAGATTTCAACTTCGTTATGCATGATAAGACCGCCGCTGTTTAAAATGCAGATGTCTGGTTTCAAAATATCGCGGACGCGCTTTGAAGCCCATTCCGAGCGCGCGGTAGCAATGGCGGTCAGAATTCCTCGGGCTTTGCATTTTCAAAGACTTCAACGGAACGGGGCGAGACCGTTTTATCAGTCCGTAACAGCGTTCTGTCGAGATCACAAACAATCATCCCGACTTTCATAACTGCTCCTTTACCGGAAGTGCCTTACTTCTCTGATTTATTATATCTTATTAAACGCCGTTTGCAACTATTTGCTATCATTACTTAGTTATATACCGCTCAGGTGAAAAAATCGACCGCTCAGTTAATATTATCCATACCTGAGTTTTTTTGGTATAATAAAAATTGAATTACCGATTCTTTCAGAAATTAAAATTCGGATTGACGGGATTAACGGAAAATGATATCATATAAAAACACGGGAGGATGTTATGAACACTCGTTCGATTAATCAAGAAGATGTTGCCGAATTTTTGCGGCAGATAACGACTGCACACACATATGCGGAACTTGAAAAAAGTGACGAAAGCTTTATCGAATTGGCAAAGAGACAAGCCGAAGCTGCAGAAGCATATTTACTTTCAGATGAAATTAACGAGGCAAAATCGCTGTTTAGATATTCTCTCGAATCACTTTCACACGCAAACCGACCGGATATCGAAGCAGACTTTTGTGAACGCATCGGAAAAGCGTTCTCCCGGGCTGGTAAGAATTCAAATGCCGCAGGTTATTTTTTAAAGGCACTCACAACCAATGAGATTACATCACAAAACACACCTGAAAACCGTACCGGACTTTTAAAATCATATAAACTCTGCGCGGATTCGCTGATGAAAACAAACCGCAGCGATGATGCGATTGCGCTTTTAACGAAATGCTGCGATGTGATGAAGCGGGGGTATGAAACTGCACCGTCTCTTTCCGATCTGATGGGGTGGGCAGATGCGCTTTATATGCTCGGCGGTGCATATGAACATATCGAAGCCTACGAAGTGTCTTCTAAACTTTATGGAGAAGCAATGGATCTTTATATCTACGCTGAAAATGACTATAAGTCCGACGCTCGCCGAGAAACCGCAAATTGTCTGATCAAAATCGGCGGTATTTTTGAACTGAAAAAAGAGTATGACCGTGCGCTTGAAAATTATAATAAGGCGCTGGAAATCAACCGCCGGCTCGCCGTTAGAGATGGCGACGAATTATCTTTGAAACATCTGATGGCGAGCTGCACGCACACTGCGAAACTCTGTGAGACGATGGGACGTCTTGTTGAGGCGCTTTCGCTGTTTCGGGAAAAAGCCGATGTCTCATCACGGTTTTCAAAACTCAAACCGGTTGTAGAACCGCCTGAGATTTTATTTTTAACACCGCTCGAAAATTTTGCAACCCGTTTGGAACAACTCGAACCGAAACTTCCTTGGTATTCGCTCCTATTTGAGATAGAGGAGCATCCGAGTCATGATAGGATGTACATCACCTATTTTACAATGGGACGTCTGGCCGAAGAACTTGCCATTAATGCCAATGATCTTAATTTATTTCAAGAAGCTTTGCGTCTGTTTGAGGCATCGGGGAATATACTCAGTATGATCCATGACGAATTTTCCGAAAACGGACAAGAAGAAAAATTGCGTGAGATTAAATCTCACATAAAAAGACTTAAAAAACAGATCAATCAAGGAGGAAATTCAGATGAATGAGAAATTGATCAAGGAACTGGCGATCAACGGAGGGCCGAAAGCGGTACCGAATCCGCTCCCGCCGAGAAGCCATTTCGGCACCGAGGAAAAAACGGCTGCGAACCGGATTATCGACGAAGCCATCGCAAAAGGTGTAGCCCCGGGATACGGCGGTCCGGAAGAAGAGATCTTTTGCAAAGAATTCGCCGAGATGATGGGCGGCGGTTTTGCCGATGCCGTCAACGGGGGGACCACTGCTGTTTTTGTGGCACTTCGGGCGCTTGAACCCGAGCCCTATTCCGAAGTTGTGGTCGGTCCAATTACCGATCCGGGCGGAATTATGCCGATTGTGATGTGCAACTGCATCCCGGTGGTGGCAGATGCTTATCCGGGTTCTTTTAATACCAATCTTGAATCCGTGAAAAAAGTCGTCACCAATCGCACTTCAGTAATCATTATCCCGCATATCGCAGGCGAACCCGCCGAGATCGATAAAATCTGCGAATTCGCAAAGTCCAAGGGCATCAAGGTCGTCGAGGACTGCGCACAGGCGCACGGCGCGACCCTGAATGGTAAGCTGGTCGGCACTTTCGGCGACATCGCAGCTTATTCGATGATGTTCGGAAAACATACCTGCATGGGCGGGCAGGGCGGTGTGGTCTTCACAAAAGACGAAGACCTTTATTGGAAAATCAGACGCTACTCCGATCGCGGAAAGCCGTTTGGACTTCCGGCAGGAAGCACTAACTGTGTCGCTTCCTTGAACTTTAACGCTGATGAACTCGGCTGTGCAATCGGCCGCGAGCAGATTAAAAAGACCGCAGCGATCGCCGCCGGCAGACGCAGAGTCGTCAATAAGATTCTCTCGGAAATCTCAGAGGTCAAAGCGCTTAAGCAGCCCGAATTCATTCCCGGTTCCGTACCGTCGTTCTGGTTCTGGCGGCTGCATTTCGACGGCAGCAAAGTCGACTGCACCAAACAGGAATTCGGCAAAGCCGTAGCTGCGGAATGCAATATGAACGTGTTGCCCGATTATCCTGGTCTGCCGTTCACTTTCGATTGGTTCCAGAATCAACGTGCGTTCGGCACCGGTCATTATCCGTGGTCAGCACCGCAAAATATCAGCGGTGATCATATCACAACGCTCGATGATATGCCCGTTGCCAAAAAATCGATTGAGGACACGATTTTATTCTATATCTACGAGAGTTGGAGCGACGCCGACTGTATCAATGCCGCCAAAGCGATTAAAAAGGTCTATAACGCCTACAAAAAATAATAGATAACATCTGCTTGAACATTTAGAAAAACAACAAAGAAGGCTTTATCATGAGAATCGACGACCACAATCATGCCGACTGGTATGGATATAACTTTGACAGATTCATCGCAAATATGGATGAGCGCGGAATCGATATGACCTGGATTTTATCCTGGGAGTGCCCGGATGAGGAATTTGATCCGCGAACGCTGCATGTGTTTTCACACAAACCGGGCGTCGGACCGATCCCGTTTGAAAATTGTTTGGCCTATAAGCTGAAAGCACCCGACCGCTTTGTACTCGGTTATGCGCCCGATCCCAGAAAACCGTGTGCGATCGACCGTTTAGAAGCAGCGAAAGCACTCTACGATGTCCGAGTATACGGCGAGATTAAACTTCGGATGATGTATGACAATTTCGATGCGATCCGAATGTTCCGATACTGCGGCAAGCAGGGCATGCCGGTTCTTGTCCATATCGATTATGAATTCGACAATGGCGGTTATCCTTACCCGAACTGGTGGTACGGCGGCGGCATCGACGCGTTAGAACGCGCGGTTGGCAAATGCCCCGAGACCAATTTCTTAGGCCATGCTCCCGGTTTCTGGGCGCACATCTCGGGCGACGATCAATATAATAAAGTCCCTTATCCCACCGGAAAAGTGCTTCCGGGCGGCAAACTGATTGAAATGCTCGATAAATACCCGAATCTCTATTGCGATATGTCAGCGGGTTCGGGTGCAAATTCGCTCGATCGTGACCATGAATTCGCACGCCAATTCCTGATCACTTATCAGGATCGCGTGCTCTACGGCCGCGACTATTTCGACAATCGGCATCAAGAGGTTTTGGCAACGCTCAACCTGCCGCAGGAAGTATTAGATAAAATCTATTATAAAAACGCATTGAAGCTCGTGCCGTTGAACTGAGGATTTATGATCATTTTACATTCGCATGAGAAAAAGGCGATCAAATGCGCCATCTTTGACTTTGACGGCACCCTATCGACGCTGCGCTGCGGCTGGGAGGAAGTCATGCGCCCGCTGATGTATGAGTGTATCGTGGGCGATAAACAGCTGTCCAAGGCTGAAAGCGACAAGATTAAAGCTGATATTTACGCTTATGTTGACGAATCGACCGGTATTCAAACCATCGGACAGATGAAATGGTTGACTAACGCTGTAAAGGAATACGGCTTTAATGCCAATGCATCGGATGATCCGTGGTTTTACAAGGCGGAATACAACCGGCGTTTGATGGAGTATGTGGCTGTGGAACGGGACAAGCTGGTCAAGGATGAAATTGTACGCGACACCTATTTGATTCGCGGCTCTGAGGACTTTTTAAAATCTTTGAAAAGCCGAGGAATCAAGTTGTTCGCTGCCAGCGGCACTGATGAAGAAGACGTGATCAAAGAGGCGACTGCACTCGGGCTCGCGAAATACTTTGACGAAATCGCGGGTTCTAAGCCGCATTCTGAACAATGTTCCAAAGAGGAGGTCATCAACCGGCTGTTGCATGAAAACAGCGAGATGATCGTGATCGGCGACGGCAAGGTCGAAATCCGGCTCGGGCGCGATAACGGCGCGCTGACACTCGGCGTCGCTTCCGATGAACAAGCAAGGCAAGGAATTAATCCTGTAAAGCAATATCGCCTTACAGCTGCCGGCGCGCATGCGATTGTCGGCGACTTCGGAAATCTGGATGAGATTTTGGAGTGGATATAAAGTTTGAAAAATAAATTTTTCAAACCGGAGTTTGGTTCTTTTTACTTTGAAAGAAGAACCAAACATCCCAATAAGCAGAAGGATGGTCATAAATGGGCAACAGGGATAAGCAACTCGATACCTCGTGTCTTAAGATGTATTCGGCCAAAGACCGGATCAATCTGGTCACCATCGAAGGATTGATGACTCCCGGCGTCACACCGCATCCGGAGTTTTCCGCTGACGGTTTTGACGAGCTTGTCGAGCGTATTTTAACCGCGCGTAAAAACAGTCGATCGGTGATTTGGAGCATGGGTGCTCATGTAATTAAAAATAACCTTTCAAGATACATCATCAAACTGATCAAGATGGGAATTATCACCCATGTCGCGTCGAACGGCGCCGGCAGCATTCATGATTTTGAACTGTGCTACCTCGGCGGCACCAGCGAAGACGTTCCGACCGCCATCGAAGATGGCTCATTCGGCATGTGGGAGGAGACCGGTGCCTGGATGAACGAAGCGATCTCGGCGGGTGCAAAAGACGGCATCGGTTATGGGGAAGCGCTCGGCAGATACATCGACCGAAACCCGCAGAAGTTTCCGTTCCGGGACGACTGTGTACTCTATCAATGCTATCAACACGATATCCCCGCAACTTATCACATCGCACTCGGAACCGACATCATCCACCAGCACCCGACTTGCCGCATGGAGGACATCGGAAAGTGCAGCGGGATTGATTTTAAAAGGATGTGTTACAGCGTCTCGCAGCTCGACGGCGGCGTTTATCTGAATTTCGGTTCATCGGTCATCGGCCCTGAGGTGTTTTTAAAAGCACTCTCGATTTCGCGTAATCTCGGCTATCCGACTTTCCGCATCACAACCGCAAATTTTGACCTGACCGACCTTGGCGATTTCCGTAAAATGATCGGTTACGACGACCCGAATTATTATTACAGGCCGCGTAAAAACATTGTAAACCGACCCACCAGTATGGGCGGCAAGGGCTGGCACTTTGTCGGAAATCACCTTGCGACGATTCCGACGCTGTATGATAAAATCGCGGAGGAAATGCGCCGTGGCTGAGATCAAAGAATTGTTATCCCGGATTGAACGGGTAAAAATCGGCGTGATCGGCGATTTTTGTGTCGATATCTACTGGCACGCGGATATGAAGAGAAGCGAGCTCTCCCGCGAGACTCCGCATTTTCCGCTGCCGGTTTATAAAGAACAGGTTTATCTTGGCGCCGCAGGCAACGTAACCGCAAATATCGCCGCGCTTAAACCAGAGAAAATTTATGTCTGCGGAGTACGCGGCGACGATTGGCGCGGGATGCTGATGGAAAGCAAATTTGCCGAAATCGGCGCGGACACGACCGGCTTAATCTGTGAAAGAGACCGCATGACTAACGCCTATTGCAAGCCGATTAGGCATGGGCTTTCCGATACGGTTTATGAGGATCCGCGTCTCGATTTTTGCGCGGACAGGCCGATTTCCGCCGAGAGTGAAGAATATATTATCGATGAACTTAAAAAAATGGCCGAAAAAGCCGACATAATCTGTGTTTGCGACCAGTTTGAAAACGGCGTGATCAGCCAAAAGGTGCGAAATTTGATCTGTGAGATCGGCAAAAGCAGGAAATTAGTTGTTGTTGACAGTCGGAATAATATCGGGAAATTCAACTATGTGACTGTCAAACCCAACGAAACCGAGTTTTGTCGCGCGTTCGGCATCAATTCGCTCGAATTAAACCAATACGAAATTTATGCGCTCAATTTTGCCAACGCCAAGCATTGCAAGGTCTTGTTGACGTTGGGCGAAGACGGCTGTTTATATTGCGACGGTAAAAACGCGGCACATATTCCGGCCAAAAAGGTAGTAGGACCGATTGATATATGCGGTGCGGGGGACACATTCAATTCAGCGTTTTCCTGTATGTCCGCGACCGGCTGCGACCCGGTTACCTGCGCGGAAGTCGCCTCGGCAGCCTCTGCTGTTACGATTAAAAAAATCGGCGTCACGGGAACCGCGACGCGCGAAGAAATTATTGAGTTGTTAAAATAATACTGTTAATATTGCAATTGTTGCGAACGGTCAAAACCGCCCTTACGTTCGATTAAATTTGCTTTTTAATTTTTTTTAATGCGCCTTTTTCGAGACGAGAAATTTGAGCCTGGGAGATGCCGATCTCCGAAGCAACTTCCATCTGCGTTTTTCCTTCAAAAAACCGAAGGGAGAGAATCTGTTTTTCGCGGACATTTAGGGCATTAATAGCCTCACGCAGTGAAATTTCATTTAGCCAGGCGTTGTCGTCGTTCTTGTCGCTGATCTGGTCCATGATATAAAGCGTATCACCGGAGTCCGAAAAAACGGGATCGTATAAGGACACGGGGTTGACCAGCGATTCGAGCGCAATGACAATTTCTTCTTTTGGAATATTTAGTTCTTTTGCGATTTCTTCCACGGTTGGTTCACGGGACAGAGAATTGGTCAGTTTCTCTTTGACCTGCATGGCTTTATATGCCAAATCCTTGGTGGAACGGCTGACGCGAATTGGATTATTGTCACGCAAAAACCGCCTTATTTCACCGATAATCATCGGGACCGCATAAGTGGATAACATCACACCGTGTCCTTCGTCAAAGTTATCAATGGCTTTAATCAAACCTACACAGCCGACTTGAAACAAATCATCCGGATTTTCTCCACGATTCGTAAAGCGCTGGATGACACTTAAAACGAGTTTTAGATTGCCATTGATGAGATCTTCCCGTGCGGCTTTATCGCCGGTTTTTGCTCGCTGCATGAGATTGGATTTTTCGCTCTGGGTGAGGGTTTTCAGCTTAGATGTGTTGATTCCGCTGATCTCGACCTTGCTGTTTTGCAAGTGAATCCCTCCCATTCGGCGTAATTTCAACGCAATAAGTATTTGCCGAAACAGGGTTGAAAATTCAAAATTTACGGTGTAAATCTCGGAACATTTTAGAAGAAATATTTTGAGAATATTTCCCGAAAAAACTGCAAATCATCAGTAATGAAAAAAACAATGTTGTAAAGCTTAAATAATTGATAGATATATATATTCCGAAGACGAGCAGAATTAGTAAAATACAAATATTTATTAACAAAATTGCGGTCGGAGGTAGTATTTCCCGTAAAATCCGATCTCCATCCAGCGGAGGAACCGGGAGCAGATTGATTGCGGAAAGGATCAAAGAATACGCGCCGATTGTACGATATCCGCCAATATAAGCTACTGCAGCAAAAAGCAATCCGAATAACGGGCCGGCTGCGGTTATCATTATTTCCCATTGAGATGAAACTCGACTTTTTATCAGACCGATACCGATTATTGTAAGGTTAAACTCCTCAATTGGCGCATGCAGCAGTAAGCAAAAGAAGAGATGTCCTAATTCATGGATGATAGCACAGAGCAGAATAAAAACGGCCGCTCTGTCGATGCAGACAGCTGCACCTAAAGCCGCGACCGCCCAAAAACTGATTGTGATGTTAATCTGATTTTTTATAAAATCCATTCGGGGTCCATATTGACTTTATTAAGCCGAACTTCGAAATGCAGATGCGGCCCGGTAGCCCATCCAGTGCTTCCGACAGTTGCGATCCTCTCACCGCTTTTTACTTTCGCACCTTTGCTTTTTAATAGTTTTTTACAATGAGCGTAAAAAGTATCTGTACTGTCACTGTGCTCGATCAGCATGTAGTTACCCCAGACATCGCTGTAGCCGCGTTCGATGACCTTACCTGCAGCCGCAGCGTAAATAGCTGATCCGGAATTTGCGGCGATATCCACTCCGGTATGAAAGCCGAATAAACCTGTGATCGGATGATAACGATAACCAAATTTACTGTAGATCTTTCCTGATAGAGGAGCATTTAATTTAATGTCGCAAAAGTAGGGTTCAAAACTACAGCCATCCGGCGCTTTCAGCAGGCCGCCCTCGGCTTTTTGGGCAAAACTATCGGTTTTTTTGGTATCGGTCTCGGTCAGCAGCGACAAAGGTACCAAATCCCCATAATAACTAACAGCTTGCTCGTTTTCGATCTTGTAATCGCTGATACTGACTGCTTGTGTGCTCAAGGTATCGCCGCCTGCCGCCGATAAACCGGAAAGGAAATCGGCAAGATCGGATGCAGTGGCATTCTCCGGGACGTCTGTATCTTGGATCGATGAAGTTTCGGGCACAGACGTCTCGGTCGGTGAACTCTGTGTCAGCCCGGCGATGTAGTCGGAGAGTTGTTCTGCTGTCGTCCTGGAAGAAGTATCACTTGAAGAAGTAACGGAAGACGATTTTTCGCCGAGAGCGCCGCTGAGGAAACCGTTAATTTTTTCAAACATCTCGGCAGCAAAAGCCTTTAAAAGCAGCAGTGCGGCTATAATAAGAAATACGGTAATGCACTGCAATTCGAAAACCGATAACGGTGCTTTCTTCGGCTGGGTATCTGATTGTTTATCACGGTCGCTTTGCGGCTTATTATAACGCCTGTATGGGGTCATATCCATCATCCATCCTTTTCTTGCTCAGTACACGCTCACATACTACAAGGAAAATATATGAACGTCTGCGTGAAAAAATGAACTTGACAGAGTATTGAGAGAATGCTAAACTTATTTCAGCTTTAAAGGAGGTAATATATATGCAAAACGCACCGACTGTTAAACTCGGAATCGTCGCGGTCAGCCGTGATTGTTTTCCTAAAGATTTATCCAGAGTGAGACGTTCTGCCGTTATCGCGGAATGCAAAAAACTCAATTTATCTGTTTTCGAATGCCCTCAAATCATCGTGGATGAGCCAGATGTTCCGAAAGCGCTCTCCCAACTGAAAGACGCGGGCGTGAACGCTATGGTCGTCTTCCTGGGGAATTTTGGCCCGGAAGGCCCTGAGACTATGCTTGCGCAGCGTTTTGACGGACCGCTCATGTTCGCCGCCGCGGCCGAGGAAAACAGCGCGGACGCCCTGATGGGCAACCGCGGAGACGCTTATTGCGGAATGTTGAACGCCTCATTGAATCTCGGTTTGCGTAAGGTCAAGGCTTATATTCCTGAATATCCGATAGGAACTCCCGATGCCGTGGCAAAGATGATTGAAGAGTTCGTTCCGGTCGCCCGTGTGATTGTCGGCATAAAGAAATTGAAAATTTTTTCATTTGGACCAAGACCGTTTAATTTTATTGCATGTAATGCCCCAATCAAACAGTTGTTTGACCTCGGTGTCGAGATACAGGAAAACTCGGAACTCGACCTCTATGACTCCTATCTGAAACACGCGGGTGACGCACGGATTGCGCAGATCAAAGCAGAGATGGAAAATGAACTTGAGGGCAGAAACAATTATCCCTCGGTACTCGATAAACTGGCGCAATACGAAATCACCCTAATCGATTGGCTCGAAAAGAATCTCGGCATCTGCGAATACGGCGTATTTGCCAACAAGTGCTGGCCGGCATTTCAGACGATGTTCGGCTTTGTGCCTTGTTATGTCAACTCCCGCCTTGCCGCAAAGGGCTACCCGGTTGCCTGCGAGACTGATTCCTACGGTGCGCTGTCTGAATATATGCTTTATCTTGCGACCGGGGCAACACCGACGCTGCTCGACGTCAACAACTCCGTCCCGGCGGATATGGTGAAAAAAAATCACCGCACTATCGGTGACTTCACCCATGAAGACTTGTTTATGGGTTTCCACTGCGGAAACACATCCGTGTGCAATCTCAAACCAAAGACCGGCGCTCTAAAGTATCAGCTGATTATGAAGCGCTTGATCGAACCGGACGGCGAACCCAACGCCAGCCGCGGCACGCTTGAGGGGCAACTCAAACCCGGCGTTATTACGATGTTCCGTATTCAAGGTGCTGCCGAGGGACATATCGCAAGCTATATCGCACAGGGGCAGATTCTTGACATTGACCCCTGTTCATTCGGCGGCATCGGTGTATTGGCGATTCCGGAGATGGCGCGTTTTTACCGGCATGTATTAATCGGAAAGCACTTCCCGCACCACGCCGGTATCGGCTTCGCGCATGTCGGAAAAACCCTGTTCGAAGTTTTAAAGCTGCTCGGTATCGAAGACATCAGCTACAACCAACCTGCATCGCTGCCTTATAAAACGGAGAATCCGTTCAGATAATCCAGAATAAACAAGAGCCGCGGTAAAAACCGCGGCCCTTTGCATTTTTTCTTAATAGGTTCAATCCATCAACTCAGTATCGCATACGATGCTGCACTCAAGACGATAGTTTTTACTCTCGTTCGCTTCTTAAAACAAGTATCGAACCGACTACAGCGGCAATTCCGACGACCAGCGCAAGCCATATAGAGACAAACAAGGAAAGAGCCGTATAAGCTGCACTAAAGATGACATAAACGCCGGCTCCGATGATGATATATACACTCGAATCTTCTTCGCGGCCTAATGCACCGGAGGCAAGATAAGCGCTCAGTAAAATGATAACAGCGATAAAAATAGATTCCAACAAAAAGATATAAAACTCACCGATCGGTTTTTGCAGAAGCAAGTCTGCGTTTAGACGATATTGTTCAGCGGTCAGCCCCCCCTCGGTTACGGTATAATTCCCAAGCAAAATCTGCAGATAACTGAAATGATCTTTTGCGGAAATTAGTAGTTTTAAAGATGCGGCACCGGCGCCGATCGTGAAAAAATCCCTTAACCGATAAGAATAATTCACAAAAAGTTTAGTACCGAAATAAGCGCCGAAAGCCAATACGATTGCCTGAATCACAAAAATGATCAACTGAATTCCGTATGAATTGACATCAAATGCCGCGTTTGTTGTCGCAAGTTGTTTTGCGCCGTAATTTACCGCGTCTGCGATCAGAAAAATGAATAACCCGACAACGAAAATGCGCAGTGTTCCCTGTAATCTGATAAACGAAAACATAGCCAAAAATACGACGCCGAGTAATTCGACGATAACAGCGATAATTAAAGCGATTTCGTGTGAATTCATTTCTTAACCTCCGAAATGTGGAATTCCGCGATTTCTTCAAGCGGTTTACGCTGCTTTGTCCGAAGTGTATCGTTTGCCGCATAACCGATGGCTAACACCACGCGGACGCGCTCGTTTTTAGGTATGTTGAATAGTTCTTTCAGTTTACCCTCGTTGAGCCAACCGAGAATGCAAGTGGAAAGTCCGAGGTCGGTCGCTTCCAGACAGAAATGCGCCACCGAAATTCCGACATCCAGAGGTGCATATTTTTGATCTGTGACTTTACCCCCGAGCCGGGACATCAAATTCGCACCTGTTTCGAGCACAACCGCAAATGCCGGACAGCCGTTTGTAAATTTGTTCATACCCATATCCTGAACGCATTTCGCGACTTTCGGGCTGAGTTCGGGATCGTTTACGACGATGTAGCGCCACGGCTGGGAGTTGCAAGCCGACGGAGCCAACCGTGCGGCTTCGACACAACGGCGCAGCTTTTCGTTTTCAACCGGCGTAACTTTAAAATTACGGCAGCTCTCGCGCTTTTGAATAAGTTCAAAAAATTCCATTATTTTGTCACCTCGCACAGCATGTTTTCGATCTGCCAATTGACCGGTTCGACGCCGTTCTTGGCGAGAAAGTCGTTTGCTTTGGAAAAGTGTCTGCATCCGAAAAAGCCGTTATAAGCCGAAAGCGGGCTCGGATGAACCGTGGCTAACACCAGATGATTGGGACTAGTCAGAAGCGGCTCTTTTGCCCGGGCGTTTGCACCCCATAACAAAAACACAATGGGATTCGGGTTTTCATTGAGAAGCTCTACAATTTTTGTGGTCAGAAACTCCCATCCGGCTCCTTTATGACTGTTCGGCATACCCTCTCGCACCGTGAGTACCGTATTGAGCAGCAGCACGCCTTGTCTCGCCCAGGAGGTCAATTCTCCGTGATTCGGAGAGTCGATTCCGAGGTCGGACTTGATCTCGGCAAAGATATTTTTGAGGGAAGGGGGTGGTTCTATGCCTCTTTTCACCGAAAAGCAAAGTCCATGCGCCTGTCCTGCGCCGTGGTAGGGGTCCTGGCCGAGAATAACGACTTTGACTTTGGAATAAGGTGTATATTTGAGAGCGTTGAAGATATCAAACATGCTCGGGTAGATTTTAAAATGGGAATACTCCGTTTTTAAAAACTGCCGCAGTTTCTGGTAGTAAGGCGCTTCGAATTCCCCGGCAAGCAAGTCATCCCATTCGTTTCCGATACAAACCATCCGCGCACCTCCCGTTCGTTCCAATTATAGCCGTTCGGCCCGAAAGGGTCAATCGAAATTTTATTTTACAGATCGGATTGCGCTTAACCGTCTTGTTATCGCTCCGATTTCATCATCCATGTTAATATCAAAAACTAATCCGTCTGTTAAAGTAATAACAAATTAGTTTTGTAAGCAATGCAAAACGTACAAATTCTTATAATTTATAATAAGTTGACAAATCGATAAAAACAGCATAGAATTACAACTTACATGAAATTATCCGGGACGCTTATAGATATTGATAAATTAAACTATGAAATGGATTTCTTTTTATATCAACACTTTACCAAGAGATGTTATAAAAAGGGGAGGGCTTCACTGTCGGAAAAACCGCATTACAGCAACATCAAAATAAAATGAATCGAGGTATTTCATGCAGGAACAAAAGTATCTGACACTTGTGAAGCAGTACATCAACGATCAAATCGGTAAACTCAGTAGCGAGTTAAGAAGAATGATTGCCGAGCGAAAAGAGAATGTGACTTACATTTGGAACAACCTGCAAAATATTGATGTAAACAAAAACGAGAAGGCGTATTGGGCACAAAAAACGGAACTGGATGATTTCTTCGGAAATACCACCGCAAAAGAAATCAAGCAGTTAAACAGGGCGCTTTTGTCTCCTTTTTTCGGGGAAATGACTCTTATTTTTAAACATGAGGGTTCCCCCGAAACGTATTATATCGGTCTTAGAGAGTTGTACGACGAAAAAAATGGTCTGTCTTTGGTCTTGGATTGGCGCTCGCCCGTGGCAGGTTTGTTTTATGAGGGCGATATCGGCATGTGCGTTTATCAGAGTCCTTCCGGTCCGATCGAAGCTGAAATGACCGATAAAACGCAGATTCTCGTTCAAAACGGGGAAATCAAAGCCGTAACAGAGATCGATTCGCCTGTTTATGATACCTTATTGTTTTACTATTTGAAACAAAACGCCACTCATGAAATGAAAAATATCGCCGCTTCTTTACAAAAAGAACAAAACCGGGTGATACGGCTCGGTTTGAATGTGTCCGCATTTATTATCGGCCCGGCAGGTTCCGGGAAAACGTCTATCGCTTTACACCGGGCTGCGTTTTTACTTTATAAAAACGCTTCCTTAAAATCGGAGCAAATGGCGTTTATCTCTCCGAAAAAATATTTGCATCAATATATCTCCGGCGTACTGCCAAGCTTGAACGAAGATAATATACCGCTTTGTTCTTATGACGATCTGCGCAACGATATCTCATTCTTCACAAAAATGGATTATGGTTTCCTGCCCGCCAATCTGACTGTGCATGAACAATACACCCTTTTGATGTCTTTGAATGAATATGTCGAATTTTTAAAAGCAAAATGTTTTCAACTTGAAAATATCACATTCATCACACTGATGATAACAAAAGAGGAATTGTCACGCCTTTTTTGGTATACATACAGCGAACTGCCACTTTTTGCCCGAATGCAGCAGGTGCGTATGGAACTCCGGGAAAGCTATGGTCCACTTTTTTATGAGGAAGAGAAAAAGGAATTTTTTAAGCACCTTTTCACCCAGCTTAACCGTATGTACAAAGAACTGACGCTGCAAAGTGCGTATGATGATTTTGTCCAATGGCTCGGTTGTGAGAAGGGCATCCGGCTGAACGACAGCTGTCAAGGTATCGACATGGATATCGCGCTTCTTTTACAGCACATCCTGTTTCGTTCAAATACCAACCAAAGTATAAAGTATTTGATTGTCGATGAACTGCAGGACCTGACTCTTTTACAACATGCCGTGCTGCGCGCCCGATATCGTTGTCCCTTTTTAGCCGTCGGCGATTTTAATCAATCACTTCTGTTCACGCAAAACGATCTGGAACTCATCCGGCAAGTTTTCAACGAAAAAGCCGAAGTGATACAACTTTTTAATTGCTATCGTTCCACTTATGAAATTGTCGAGTTTTCCAAACGCGTCATCAAACACCCCGAAATACTGTCCGTTCAGCGTCACGGCGATCCCGTTCAATGGTATTTGTGTTCAAACATAATTGAAAAATATTCCGATTTTGAAAAGCTGCTTCACGCAGAAACGGATAATCATCGATGGAATACTATGGCCGTTATCGTACCCGATGCCGAAAGCTGCATATCGCTGTCGTCGGCGTTGCAAAAATCCGGATTTAGCATCGCCGTGAATTGCCTGAAACCTGATTGTGCACTCTCTGTTTTTGAAATCGATCAAGTAAAAGGTCTTGAGTTTGACTGCGTTTTTATCTATGACGCCGACAAGCTGATCGATCAAAAATCCGGCGGTACCAATCGCCTTTACATCGGTTCGACGCGTGCTTTGCATAAATTGATATTAATTTCGGAGCGCTTAGATGCCGGGATCGATCTCAAAGCATGGCTTCCCGAAAAAGATATCGTCGTCCAATGAGCGGGCAACTTGTTCTGTAAACGAACATTCTTAATAAACAGTGGTTATAAAACCGATTTTTATTATAAATGTTGGTTTGTCAATGATGTGTTACAAAAAAGATAAGAAAGAATCTCATTGATA
>DAOPZJ010000044.1 GCA_035353335.1 Oscillospiraceae bacterium
TGATCCCGGGCGTCGTCGGCGACATCGGAGGTTTCGGCGGGCTGTTTTCACCCGATCTTTCGGGCATGAAGGAGCCGATTTTAGTCAGCGGAACCGACGGCGTCGGCACCAAGCTGAAAATCGCTTTTACGATGGATAAGCATGACACGGTCGGCATCGACTGCGTGGCCATGTGCGTCAACGACGTGATCTGCTCCGGCGCAAAGCCGTTGTTTTTCCTCGACTACATCGCACTCGGCAAAAACGAACCCGAACGGGTTGCAACCGTCGTCAAAGGCGTGTGCGACGGCTGCGTTCAGGCAGGATGCGCTTTGATCGGCGGCGAAACCGCCGAGATGCCCGGTTTTTACCCGGCGGATGAATATGACCTGGCCGGTTTTTCGGTGGGCATCGTTGACCGTCAAAAGGTCATCGAGGGGCAGAAGCTGATTCAAAAAGACGACGCGCTGGTCGCATTCGCCTCGTCCGGTGTGCATTCCAACGGTTTTTCGCTCGTTCGTAAAATCTTTAAAATCACCCCCGAAGTACTTTCCCAGCAGGTCGACGAACTGAACTGCACATTGGGTGAGGCTCTGCTGACCCCGACAAAAATCTATGTCAAGCCGCTGCTTGCGCTCGCCGAAAAATACCCGATTCACGGCGTTTCGCATATCACCGGCGGCGGCTTTTACGAAAACATCCCGCGCATGCTGCCCAAACACCTTGGCGCGGTCATCGAAAAAAATAAAGTTCACGTACTGCCGATTTTCAACTTAATTCAACAAACCGGCAACATCCCCGAATACGACATGTTCAACACCTACAACATGGGCGTTGGCATGCTGATCGCCCTGCCGTCCGAATATGCCGATGCGGCAATTTCACTTGCCAAGTCGATGGGACAGGACGCGTATGTGGTCGGTGAAGTCAAAGACGGCTCAGGCGAGGTTAAACTGGCATGAAGAAAATCGCGGTCTTCGCTTCGCACAACGGCTCGGATCTTCAAGCGGTCATTGACGGGTGTAAAGCGGGTAAAATCAACGCGTCGGTGTGCTGTGTACTCAGCAACAATGCGGACGCGTTCGCGCTGCAAAGAGCCAAGGACGCGGGAATCGATACCTACTGCATCAACGCTTCGCTGTATCCCGACCCCGACGAACTCGACCGGGTCACACTTGATATTTTACAAAAGCACGAGACTAATTTAATCTTACTGGCCGGTTACCTGAAAAAGATCGGGCTTCCGGTTCTGCGGGCCTATGAAAACCGCATCTTTAACATCCATCCGGCGCTGCTGCCGAAATTCGGCGGCAAAGGCATGTACGGCATCAACGTGCATAAAGCGGTTATTGAGGCCGGCGAGACCTTCAGCGGCGTGACCATCCATCGGGTGAACGCCGAATATGACAGCGGGGACATCGTGGTGCAAGCAAAAGTTCCGGTGCTTCCCGGAGATACGCCGGAAAAACTGGCTGCTCGCATTTTGGAACGCGAACATACTTTTTTGGTGGAAATCCTCTCAAAAATTACGATGGAGGTAGAATGAAGAGATGAAGACGATTGAACAGGCGCTTTCAAAAAACAGCTACCCGGGCCGCTGCGTTTTTCTCGGTATGAACAAGAACGGTGAAAAGGTCATAGCCTATTTTATCATGGGCCGCAGCGAAAACAGCCGCAACCGCGTATTTGTCGAGACCGAGGGCAGCGGACTCAAGACCGAGGCGTTCGACCCGTCAAAAGTTATTGACCCGTCGCTGATTATCTACCATCCGGTTCGCCGTTATAACGGCATGACCATTGTGACCAACGGCGACCAAACCGATACGATTTTCGCAGCGCTTCGGTTAGGCGGTACTTTTGAGAGCGCACTGCGCACCCGCAGCTTTGAACCGGACGGCCCTAATTTTACGCCGCGCATCTCGGGCATCTATAGCGATGATGTTTATAAGCTCTCGATTTTAAAGAGCGCGCCGCAGGACAGTACCGCTACCTATCGTCAGTTTTTTGAATATGCGCCCGTCTTCGGCGTCGGCCATCTGATCCACACTTATAACGGCGACGGAAACCCCCTGCCCTCGTTTACCGGCGAGCCGACCGAAGTTGCGGTTGAGGGCGATATCGATACTTTTACAAAAACCTTATGGAACGTGTTGGACGAAACCAACAAGGTCTCGCTGTTTGTGCGTTACGAAAATCCGCTGAGCGGCGATATGGAGACCCGCATTTTAAATAAAAATATCAAGTAAACATGAGAGCTTTTATGTGAAAGGATGGTTCCAATGGCAAAAGAACTGCTTTTAAAATACGGCTGCAATCCCAACCAAGTGCCTGCGAAAATTTTTATGGAAGAGGGCGAGTTGCCGCTCGAGGTACTCAACGGCAGACCCGGTTATATCAATTTCCTCGACGCTTTGAACGGCTGGCAGCTGGTCAGCGAACTCAAAGCTGCCACGGGACTGTTCGCCGCGACTTCTTTTAAGCACGTCAGTCCGGCGGGTGCCGCAGTCGCATGTGAGTTAAGCGAAAAGATCAAAAAGGCCTGCTTTGTCAGCGGAATGGAGCTCTCCCCGCTGGCCTCGGCTTACGCCAGAGCGCGCGGTGCGGACCGCATGTCGTCTTACGGCGATTTCATCTCTCTGTCCGATGTCTGCGACGAACAGACCGCAGCCCTGATCGCCCTCGAAGTCTCCGACGGCATCATCGCTCCCGGATATACCCCGAAAGCGCTCGAAATCTTAAAAGGCAAACGCAAGGGTGCATACAACATTATCAAAATCGATTCCGCTTATGTCCCCGCTCCGATCGAACATAAACAGGTCTTCGGCATCACCTTCGAACAGGGGCGCAATAATATCAAACTCGATGAAAGCACATTATCCAATATCGTTACAAAAAATAAAAATCTGCCCGAAAACGCCAGGCGCGATTTATTAGTCGCGTTAATTACGCTTAAATATACCCAGTCCAATTCGGTTTGTTATGCTTATGACGGAATGGCAATTGGCATCGGTGCGGGCCAGCAATCCCGTGTCCACTGCACCCGCCTCGCCGGTTCCAAGGCCGATAACTGGTGGCTGCGGCAGAGCGAGCGGGTACAATCCCTGAAATTCGTCGACGGCATCAAGCGTCCAGACCGCGACAACGCGATAGACATCTATATCGGCGAGGAATATGCGGATGTGCTGGCAGACGGCGTCTGGCAGACGATTTTCAAAGAAAAACCGCCCGTATTCACAAGAGAAGAAAAACGGGCTTATCTCGATTCGATCACGGGCGTATCGCTGGGCTCCGATGCGTTTTTCCCGTTTGGTGACAATATTGAACGCGCACACAAGAGCGGTGTCTCTTACATTGTCCAACCCGGCGGCTCGATCCGCGATGACAACGTGATCGAGACCTGCGACAAATACGGCATCATGATGGCATTTAACGGCATCCGGCTGTTCCACCACTAATATTCAATTGTTTATATTGAGGATGTAATTTTATGAACATTCTTGTGATCGGCTCGGGCGGACGTGAACACGCCATTATCAAAAAGCTGGCTGAATCCAAGCATACGCCGTTGCTGTTCTGCGCGCCCGGGAACGCCGGAATCACGCAGGAAGCAACTTGCCTTGACATCGGGGCGATGGATTTTGACGGGATTGTCAAAGCAGCGAAAGAACACCAAATTGAGCTTGTAGTCGTCGGGCCTGACGACCCGCTTTGCGCGGGGCTTGTCGACCGGCTTGAAAACGAGGGTATCGCGGCATTCGGGCCGAATAAGGCCGCCGCTGCCATCGAGGGCAGCAAGGTCTTTTCGAAATATTTGATGAAAAAATATGGCATCCCGACCGCCGCCTATGAGTCGTTTGACAACTTCGAAGCCGCACTTGCCTATGTGAAAGCGCAAAATAAATACCCGACTGTAATCAAAGCCGATGGGTTGGCACTCGGCAAAGGCGTGATCATTGCGAAAGACGAGCAGGAAGCCGTTGACGCTTTAAAAACCATGTTTTTGGATAAGGCGTTCGGCGCTTCGGGCGAAAAGATCGTCATCGAAGAGTTCTTAACAGGCGTCGAGATCAGCATGCTGACATTCTGCGACGGTAGGACCATACGCCCGATGGCGACCGCCAAAGACCACAAGAAGATTTTCGACCGTGACCAGGGCCCGAACACCGGCGGAATGGGCACTATTGCCCCCCACCCCCTTTATACACCGGGAGTGGCGGCAATCATCGAGAAAAAGATATTCCAACCCACTTTGAAAGCTCTTATTTCCGAGGGAATTGACTTCAAAGGTGTTATCTTTTTTGGATTGATATTGACCGCTGACGGCCCCAAAATGTTTGAATACAACGCCCGTTTCGGCGACCCAGAGACTCAGGTAGTGCTGCCGTTGCTCGACGGAGATCTGGTCGACATCATGTTTGCCGTGCGCGAACAGCATTTGGCTGAGGTGGAATTTTCGGTCAAACCCGGCTGTGCGGCCTGCGTCGTGCTTGCCAGCGGCGGGTATCCCGGTCATTATGAAAAGGGTTATGAGATTATCGGACTTGATAAATGCGGTGCGATTGTTTACCACGCAGGAACCAAGCTCAAGGACGGAAAAATCGTGACCAACGGCGGACGGGTGCTCGGTGTCACCGCGACCGGGGACGATTTGCAAATAGCTTTGAACCGCGCCTACGAAGCTGCGAAAAAGATCAATTTTCAAGGAAAGTATTGCAGAAACGACATCGGCGTACTATACTGATAACAGAATATGGAATCGGAGGGGATAAGTTTGGATTGGGTGATGATCGCAATTCTCGGAGCCGCGCTATTTTTTGTCTTTGAACCCGTTTATCTCAAAATGTCCTGCTCCCCCGCGGAAAAAAAGCCGCTTTCACTGACTTTTAAAGCGATGGCGACCGGTATGGCATTGGCTTTAATCGTCATCGGATATCTCCGCACTCCCGGCACATTTGGATTATTGATGATGATTGCAATGTCAATTTGCCTGATCGCCGATGTGTTGATTGGCGTCAGCTTTGTGCTCGGCGTGTTCGCATTTCTACTCGGTCATTTATTCTATATTCCGGCGTTTTTGCAGACTCATGAGTTTAAATGGTATATCAGTTTGCCGATCTTCCTCGCCGGTCTGCTATTGGTCTGGGTGATATTTCATAACTATTTTAAAAAAGCGGGAAAGACGCTTGCACCGCTTTTGGTTTATTCGGTTATTCTCAATGCAATGTTGGCACTCGGCGTTCCCGCGTGTTTATCCCTCAGCACGCGCGGGATTTTGTTGGCTGTCGGTGCGGCCTTTTTCGTCGTTTCCGATTTGATGCTCGCACGCAATATCTTTGTGAAAAAATCGCGCGTCAGCGATATCGTTTCCTTGACCTTTTATTATTCGGCGCAATTTTTATTCGGGCTGTCCGTGTTTGTGACGACCATGAGTGTTTGATATGACATTATATAATCCGCAATCAAAAGTATGTAAAAGCCCCGTAGGTGCCGTTTCGGACGGTACGAGGGTCGAATTTTGTCTGCCTTTGCCGTTTTCTGCGGGCGCAGTAGAAGTACGGTTTTGCTTGTTTGATGAGAATCTGTGTGATCTCGGACGCTATGAGATGCTTTGGCAAGACTGCGAAAACGGTACGGAGCGTTGGTGTTATTCACATGTTTTTAAAAAACCAGGACTGTTTTTTTATCGGTTTACCATCGGCGAGAATATCATCAAGCCGGAGGGGCGCGACTTCTGGCAGCAGACTGTTTTTGACGGCAATTTGAAAGAACCGGAGGGTTTTGCGGGCGGCGTGATCTATCAGATTTTCCCTGATCGATTTTTTCAGGCAGGGGATTGCAAAAACCTCTATCCCGACCGCCGGATCGTGGCGGACAAAGCTAAACTGCCCGAATATGCCGACCTCGACCGCAATTTCGCTGTTCAAAACAACGATTATTATTGCGGTAACCTCGCGGGGATTACAGCGAAGCTCGATTATTTGGCATCGCTCGGGGTGACGATTTTATATCTCAATCCGATTTTTGAAGCGCACTCGAACCACCGTTACAATACCGCTGATTATTTAAAAATCGACCCGATGCTCGGCGACGAAAAAGATTTTTCCGAACTGGCCCAGGAAGCTAAAAAACGCGGCATAAAACTCATTCTAGACGGCGTATTTTCACACACCGGTTCTGACAGCCGATATTTTAACGCAGCCCGATATCATGAAAAAGGCGCGGCGAATACAAAAAACTCACCTTATTTTTCTTGGTACAGTTTCAGGCATTGGCCGAATGAATATGAATGCTGGTGGAACGTGCGCACACTGCCGAACACTGTCGAGACCGATCCCGGATTTTCAGAATTTATCACCGGTGAAAACGGTGTAATCCGGAAATGGATTCGCCTCGGCGCATCCGGCTGGCGGCTCGATGTAGCGGACGAGCTGCCCGAGGAGTTTATCCGCAGAATCTATGCGGCAGCAAAAGCCGAAAATCCCGACGCGATCGTGATTGGCGAGGTCTGGGAAAACGCCTCCAATAAAATCAGTTACGGGCACAGACGGCACTATTTGCTCGGCGGAGAACTCGACAGCGTGATGAATTATCCGGTGTCCGATGCTGTAATCGCCTTTATCCGTGACGGCAATTACAAATGGTTGTCGGGCATTATTAATGAGCTGCAAAACGACTACCCCCAGCAGACGCTTTCGCTTTTGATGAACCATCTGGGCACCCACGACACCGCGCGGCTGATTACCCGTCTGGCAGGGGAACCGCAGGACGGGCATGACCGGACATGGCAGGCAAAAAAGCGCTTGTCGCCTGATGAAGTTATCCTCGGCATCAAGCGGGTGAAACTCGCTTCCGCGTTGAATTACATGCTGTTCGGCATCCCATCGCTTTACTACGGCGACGAAATCGGCATGCAGGGCTACAGCGACCCGTTTAATCGCTGTTATTTTGATTGGGAACATCCGAACGCAGGCCTAACCGAACACTTTGCGGCTCTGGGTAAGCTCAGAAAAGACCATCCGATGCTTGCCGATGCTGACTTTAAAATTATCAAAGCAGATAAGAATTGTTTCGCCTTTGTTCGGGAAAAACAAGGTAACCTGTTGTTGTGTTTCATCAATCGCTCTGATGAACCGGTTCAGCTCAAGATTGAAAAAGCAGAGCGATTATTCGGTAACGGAAACTATACCGACAATACATTGACTGTTCCGGGACAGGAATTCTTCATCGGAATAATTTAGGAAGGAAAATAACTGATGAAAAAGTTTATGATCCGGTGCGATATGGAGGGAGCGAGCGGTATTGTCAACCCCAAACAGGCAGCACCCAGCGGAAGCGAATATACCGGCGGACGCGAATATTTTATGAGCGATCTGCTGGCTGCGATCAAAGGACTGCACGACGGCGGCGCGGAAGAAATTTACGTCTATGATATGCATTATTACGGACGCAACATCGCACTCGACAAGCTGCCCGAATATGTCTTCCCGATCTGCGGAAAACCGAATTATACGGTGAAATCGGCGGGCGGGTTGGACGCTTCGTTTGACGGGATGATTCTGCTCGGTCTGCATTCCAAAGCAGGAACGAAAGACGCACTGCTCAACCACTCCTATGAATCCGATATCAAGGATATTTTGCTGGACGGGCAATCGGTCGGGGAGATCGGTATGGAGACGGCAATTTCGGACAGCTTTGGCGTTCCGCTCCTCATGATTACGGCGGATTCCGAGGGCGTTGCTGAGGTGAAGTCGCTGATGGGCGGTGTGACCTGCGTTACGGTCAAAGAGTCGTTATCCGAGACCGGCGCACTTTGTTATCCACTTGAAAAAACCCGCAAACTGATCTATTTTGCTGCTCTGCACGCCGCGAAGTCGACTTCTAAATATGTACCGAAACCTTCCGGCAATACCACGCTCGAATTTACTTTTTTCGATACATCATATGCTGAAAAGTATCATGAGATTTACGGTAAGTCTGCTATTACCGGTGAAACTGCCATCCAATGCTGGGCTGAATACCTGGTTCGCAAGTCCGAGGTTTTTAAAGCATTATGAACGGCAACATCAGAGAATACGCAAAACTCGGGCTGGTTCATCATATGCTCTATCAAAACTGCGTCAACGATCCCGTATACCACGCAGACACGCTTGCGAGATTTGCAAGCATATCCGATATCGAGACCTTTGATTTTTGTGTACCATATGCCGAGCCGTGGCGCTCGAAAGCGATTGATGCGGTGAAACACTTCAGCAAGGAATCGGCTTATGCCATGCACTTATTCCCGGCGCGTAAAATCTCGCTCGGGTCGATTGATCTGACCGAGCGCGAACTCACCAAAATCATCGTGCGGGATCAAATCGAGCAGGCGGTCAAAGCCGGAGCAATGAGTTTTGTATTCGTCTCGGGCGCGGACATTCCGGAACACCGAGCCGAGGCGCAAGAGCAGTTTAATGAGTTTTGCCTGTGGTTTTGCAAGGAGCTCGAACCATACGGCATCACCGCGCTGCTTGAACCGTTTGACCGAACGGTGGATAAGAAGTTTTTATACGGCCCGATTGACGAATGCGTCGAACTTGTTGATCGTGTCGGCAAGATACATAACAACATCGGAATCGAACTGGATATCGCGCACCTGCCGCTGATGGGTGAGGACATCCGCGAGTCCATTTTAAAATGCGGCAATAGGATTCAACGTGTCCATCTGGGCAATTGCGTGCTCAAAGACAAATGCTGCCCGCTCTATGGCGACATGCACCCGCCGATAGGTATTGAGGGCGGCGAAATCTGCGAACGCGAACTGACAATCGCATTAAAAGCGCTGCTTGAAATTGACTATCTTGACAAATCCAAACGCAACCCGCTGGTGCTTGAAATGCGCCCCATTGACGGAGAGAACTCCATAGAGCGAACGATTGCCGATTCATTTGCGTTGCTTGACAGGGCCTGGGCAGCCATGTGATTACGAGCCGGTGGATTTATAGTGTTTGACGCCGAACTTCCAAAATAACAGACACGGAAAAATATAGAGCGCGGCAATCAACGGCAGAAACATATAAAGTTTGTTCTGCGATTGGCCGATCAGATATAAAAACGGGTAATATTGAAACAGCGCAATCGGAATAACATAGGTTAAGAATTTTAGAACGCCCTCGCCGTAGATCGACAGCGGGTATTTGCCGAATTCGCGGGTACCGTCGGTGAAGATATTCATAAATTCCAGTCCCTCGATGGTGAAAAAGCAAATGCTTGCGTAGACGACGAACAAGCCCGCGTAGACAATAAATCCACCTATAATCATAAAAGCCAATGTCAGAATCCGGTCGGGCGTCCAATTTACGCCGCTATTTGCGATGGCGTATGCGAGCAATCCGACCGATACCAGAAAACGTCCCATTCGGGAAAAATCGATGCGCGTGGACAGCACCTGCAATATCTCATTGCGCGGGCGCACCATGATCCGGTCGAATTCGCCGTTTGAGATGATGCCCCGGAACGTGTCAAAGCCGCGTACAAAGCACTCGGCAAGCGAAAATGACGCAAGCAGTACGCCGAAGCACAGCAACACCTGCGAAAACGTGAAGCCCTCGACCGAGTTGAAGCGGCTGAACATATAATACACACCCAAAAAACCCGTAAAAGAGACCAGAAACTGCCCGATTACCGTCAGCACAAACGAGGTTTTATATTGCATTTGGCTACGCAGCAGAACCGAGGCATATTTAAAATACAATTTCATGTTTTTCCCTCCTCCGGTTTTGCTTTTGCATAAGCCATGCGGCAGATCGACCAGTTGAAGCCAGTCTTTTTAATTTCCTCGGAAATCTCCCAAAGGTTATTCACCGTCATCAGAGCGACATTCCGCCTTTTCAATTCGCTCTTCAAATCGGTAACTACGGTTTTTCCGGTCGGAATCTGCGGTTTTTCGGAAACGTAATATCCCGCAACTTCATCTTGAAGATAAAAACCTGAGGGGTCGAAGTGATACAGGTACAGCATGATTTTGCGCAGCCGCTCCATCCAGTCGGTCTCTATAATAACTGCATGGGAATACCCGTTCGGTAAACAGCGATTGATATCATCCTGAGTGGTGTTTTTGCCGATGTGATAAGTCACCCGGGGACAGTTGCGCGGAGTCAGAAAGTTGGGCAGCGTCCGTTCGCACAGCGCCCAGACCAATCCGATGTTCGGGTTCAAATCCTTGCGGGAAGGCAGACGCGGCTCAAAGCGTTCGATATTCGATTCTTCGCTCACATGATATAAAAACATTTTTAACCCCCCTGCACCACGATTTTTTTAAGAGCCCGCGACATCGCGAACCGCCCGATGAGCCACAGAGCCGCCAACCAAAAAATTTGAATCAAGATGGTTTTATAGGCCTCAAAACCCGACAGATAACCGTTGTAAATCTGGAACGGTGCATTTTGCATATAGGCGAACGGGAAAATGTATAAAACTTTCTGAACACTCTCAGGAAAGAACGGCAGCGGAATAATCGCACCTGAGAGAAACTCAGTGATGCTGCCAAACAGAATCCGAATTCCCAACGAGGACAGCATATAAAATGTCGCGATATAGACTAACATCACTACCGAAACCGCCAACAGTGACCCCAAACCGAGCGAAAGAATAAATAACAGACCTGCACTCAAAGACATCGGTGCTGACAAATTGAACGGCACGGGCAAAAAAACTGCCACAATTAAAATCGGCAGACAGCGCAGCAAAACTCTTGCCACTCGCGCCGCGATGTTTTTAATAAACCACATGGAGTAGAGGTCAACAGGCCGGCAGAGCTCATAGGCGATATTGCCGCCCGTGATTGCGTCAAAGATATCGTTTTCAAAAGACCATGCCGCATAAAGCATTAAAAAAGCCTGCTGCATCCAGATGTAATTCGCCAGCTGCGGAAAAGTCATCGGGAACTCGTTTGCACCGCTTTTGTAAAATGCCCAAAAAATTAGCAGCGTCATAAATCCCCAGAAAAACTGCGTTGCCATTCCGGCATACGCGGCAGCGCGATATTGCAATCCATTAATAAATCTGATTTTAAAGAAGGCCAGGTACTTTCTCATATCCGAAATTCCTTATAAAGCGCCACGACCATCTCCTCGGCGGTTGCTCCGGCTACCGAAAGATCGGTGATTTCGGCCTGCTCGGAGATTTTGGCAATAGCAGCCGAAACCGGTATTTTTTCTGTATCAATTACAATGATTGCATGCCCGTCGAGATTATTTGAAATGCTCATGCCATCCGCGAGCCCATCCAATTTTCCGGTGTAGTCCACCGTCAGGGTCTTATGGGTCGAGTTGCGGCGTTTCAGCTCTTCCAGTTCGCCGTCGAGCAGGATTCGGCCTTTTCCGATCAATAAAATCCGCTTTGTCAAGGCTTCGATGTCCTGCATATCGTGGGTGGTCAGAATTACGGTCGTGCCGTGCTCGCGGTTGATGGTCTTGATAAAGTCGCGTACGGCGATCTTCGAGACCGCGTCGAGGCCGATGGTCGGCTCGTCTAAAAACAGAATTTTCGGGTCATATAATAACGACGCGGCGACTTCGCAGCGCATCCGCTGACCGAGCGAGAGTTGGCGCGCAGGTGTCCGGATGATCTCTCCGATATCAAGCAACTGCGTCATCTCGTCCAGATTCTTTTTATAGACAGCATCGCTGATTTTATAAATTTCTTTTATCAGCTCAAAGCTGTCGGCGACCGGCACATCCCACCAGAGTTGACTGCGTTGACCGAAGACCACACCGATCTCGCGCACATGGGCAATACGGTTTTTCCATGGCGTGCGTCCGTTTATCACACACTCACCGCTGTCAGGTGTAAGGATGCCGCTCATGATCTTGATCGTGCTGCTCTTCCCCGCACCGTTTGGGCCGATGTAGCCGACCATCTCGCCGTCATTGATCGTAAACGACAAGTCGTTCAATGCGTGGATGTATGTATACTCTTTTTTGAAAAGCGCTTTGACGGCTTCGCCGAAACCCGCGTTGCGCTTGGCGATTTTGAAGGTCTTGTTGATGTTTTTCAATTCAATCATTTTTGTTCTCCCCATTAAATGAACGCGTTGGATTAAGACGCCGAAAGAACGACATCATCATTTGAATTCGGCAGACAGCAAAATTCTCCGTTCGATATTCGGACGGAAAGTAGGTGCCGGTGAAATATCATCAAGCGTCCAGCCGCAGACGCGGAGTTTAGATTATACTCAAGCGATATCGTGTTGTCAAGACCTATTGCGAAAGTTTTGGAAATTTCAGCGAAAATAAATCACTTGGCTAAAAAAGCACCCGCTATACCGGCGAGGACGGTCAATAGAATCGGATTTACTTTAAAGCGGATGTTTGCCACCGCAGTCACGGCAAAGACTGCGACCAGAAAAATCGATATGGTTTCGAGCGGATTCGTGAAAATGGCAGACAAAACGGCATTGGGCTGCAGCAGCACGCTTGCGGCGATCGTCGCCGCACCTGCCGCAATCAAGCCGACTGCCGCCGGTTTACCGCCCGTGAGAAAGCCGTCCATGATTTTATTACCCCGATACTTCGCAATGAAGCGCATGATCAATGTCACAATGATGAACGAGGGTAAAATCACACCGAACGTTGCAAAAACCGCGCCGAAAACGCCCGCGTAAAGATATCCGACATAGGTCGCGGCATTGATTGCAATCGGTCCCGGAACCACCATGTCAAGAGCGTTCAGATCGGCCATTTGAGCTGCAGAGATTGAAAATTTATCAGCTTCGCCGATGATCATCGACAACATTGAATAGCCGCCGCCAAAACCGAAAATACCGATTTTAAAAAAGGAAACAAATAATTCAAATAACTTAATAATCATTTTTCGGCCTTCTTCTTCGATTTGATTCTCTGATAGAAATAGCCCGCAAAACCAGCCGCCAAAATGACAAAAGGCGCGCCGCCGTTCCAGAAAATCACCGCGGTAAAAGCCGCGAGCATCACGATGACCGAAAAAACGGTTTTGATATTATGCCGCCCGAGGGTGAATGCCGCGGCGAAAATCAAAGCTGCCGATGCAGCGCGAATCCCCCTGAAAGCACCGGCGACAGGTCCCTGCTGCGGGATAATATTCAACAAAATTGTTGCCGCAATCATGAGCGCAAACGCCGAAATGGTGGCGCCGAAACCGGCCGCGAGCATCCCGAGCGTACCGGCAGCACGCCTTCCTACAAAGGTCGCGCAATTCAAAGCGATTACACCCGGAAGGGACTGCGACAGCGTCGCGTATTCTAAAAAATCCTCACGCGGCATCATCTTATATTTGACAACAATATCGTTTTCGATGACCGGAAGCATGGCAAGCCCTCCTGCAAAAGTAAAAGTGCCTGCTTTAAAAAAAACGACGAATAGCTGCCACAGAATTTTTAATTTTATTTTTCCCATGATTTATAAAAATCTCCCGAAATAAAGCTAAAAGACCCGCATGGAAAGTCTGTATCTATTTTAACATATTAACTGTCGTTTTCAAAGGTATTATACAGATGTGTTACGAAGTGTAGTTGTTACAATCATTTCTTAACTATGCATTTTGAATTTTGTTATCTCTTGTCGAAATCCTGCTCATGTTGACCTGCAGATACCGGTTACATTACTTTAGTAAAAACGTTTGCCGCACATTTATCCGACGGACGTTTTTAAACAAAAAATCATTTCACGCCTATTCGCATACGATAACCAAAATCCACTTCAAATTTGCGGTCGCCGAATAGGTTTTGCATGGTCTCAATCAATTTTTCCAAATCAGCTGAAATTAAACCGGGGGTTTGTTTGATAATACTCTGCAGTCCGCCCTGACTCAGGGCGATACCGATAAAACGATCGGCGTCGCAGGGCTCGGTGTTGGAAAAGATGACTTCGCGTGTGTAACGGAAAAAACCGGTGTTTGTGATGTTTTGTAAATGTTTGTCTTTATCCCATCGAACAAAGCCGTTTTTGAAATCAAAATTTTTTTCTTCAATACGGGATACTGCGTCTGACAACTCCATGTAAGCCTTTTCGGCTTGCCAACCGCAGACCGGCGGCCAATCGCAGTCAACTGCTGCAAAGACGCCGTTTTTCTTTAAGATTCGGTCAACTTCTTTTAATGTCAAGTCCGGGTTCATCCAGTGAAACGACTGCGAACAGATCACCACATCCGCACAGTCGGATTCAAGAACTGTTTCGTGTCCGAAAGCCTTAATAAATGAGATGTTTTTGTCCGCTTTTTGTTCGGCAACAGCACGCATATCGTCATTCGGCTCGACCCCGATTACCTGTTCGCAGTGATCTTTCCAAATTTCTGTTGAAAGACCGGTTCCGCTGCCCAGATCGACCACAAGTCCCGGTTTTTTCCCAAGATACTGTGTGATAACTTCGACCGGATAAAGCGGCATCTGCGGCCGCACCTGATCGTAAGCGTTTGCAAATCCGGAAAAACGGTCGGCGTTTTTTGTGGATATGTCCATACCTTGCCTCTTTCCGCTTTAAAAATTTCTTAATAAATATGAATTCTTCTTGCCGGTATACGTGATTAGCAGGGATTCAATGTGGGAATAGTCCCATTCCCCTTGCAGGAATTATCTCCCCAGTGAAAAAATGCTTTTAGATATAAAAAACACCTGCAAGTTGCAAGTGCTTTTTTTGGTCGGAGTGATGTGATTCGAACACACGGCCTCTTGGTCCCGAACCAAGCGCTCTACCAAACTGAGCCACACCCCGATAATTGAACCTGCGTTGTTGACGCAGGTCGTTTGTCACGCCGGATCTGAAGTACTTATGCGTTAATTATGCACCCACTGATAATAAAGTGTACGCCGCGTGAATCCCTTTGTCCGGTCTGCACGATATTAACGCGTTCTGAAACGGGCACTGCCCGTTGGCTGCGGAAGAAGGACTTGAACCCTCACAAACAGAGTCAGAGTCTGCCGTGCTACCATTACACAATTCCGCAATGGCAACGGTAATTTTATCACACCCCACCTTCTTTGTCAACAGCCCGATAGACATTTTTTCGATTTTTCAAGGTTGTCTTTTACAATCTGTTATGATAAAATGAGAACTGCCTGGAGGACTGATTATGAAGACAGTACCGTTATGCAAGATGAAAAACATCGCGCCGCTGTTTTCGTGGAGCGATGATAAATTGATCGTGTCCTGCCTGCAGGGACACAGCGGTAAAGCGTTTACCGATGACCCGGATTTTCCGACAGCAGCGTTGATCGTCAACTTCGGCTTTTCGTTTGTCGGTGGAAATCCCGCCAGCGTTCAAGCCGTTGAACTTTTGAAATTCGTACCGGCCGGAACCGAATTAATCCCTCAACCGAATTGGGTTGAGATGATCGAAAACATCCTCGGCCCGAGAGCACAAAGAAGAACGCGTTATGGTTTTAAAAAGGAGCCGGGCGTTTTTAATCGGGGATTGCTTGAAAGATATGCTGCTGATCTGCCCGACGGATTTTACATAAAACCCATCGATGAAACGATTTATGATCTTTTAAACAAGGAGAGCAGTTTATTGGGACTCATTGAAAACTTCCCCTCGAAATCGGAGTTCTTGTCAAAAGGTTTCGGCATTGCCGCAATGTATAACAGCAGACCCATTGCAGGCGCATCGTCTTATATCGTCTATGACGACGGAATTGAAATTGAGATTGAAACCAAACCGGAATACCGGCGCAGAGGGCTGGCTTCGGCCTGCGGCGCACAGCTGATTTTAGAATGCCTTGATAAAGGTATTTACCCGAGTTGGGATGCGGCGAATATGCCTTCTTGCCTGCTGGCACAGAAACTGGGTTATGCCTTCGCAGGTGAATATCGTTCTTATTCCATCGGCTGAAAGTTTGAAAAATATTGTCAAATTCCGGAGTTTTATTCTTCTTGGTATAGTCAAAAGTATAAAACATCCATAACCTAAAGGATGATTACTAAAATGAAAAAAACGCTTTCCCTTATCCTTTCCCTGATGCTCTTAGCCACCGGCTGCGCGTTTATTTCGCTTCCCGGGGAAACCGATTCCACCTCTGTTTCGCCTTCATCGTCTTTAGGTTCTTCCTATACCCCACCGGTCGTCTCTCAAACCTTTGAGCGCGACCCGAGCGAGTCGGAGGGTTTCACCGGCAGTTGGGTGGTCAACACCGAATATACCCGCGAAAAGGTAATTGCCGGGCAGTTTACAGCCGAGACCAATGCAGGCGGCGCAAAGGAGTTCGCTTTAAGTTTTGTCAAAGCCAATCTCGCGCCGTTCGGCGTCGTTGATATCAATATCGGCGATTTCAGCGTTTCTGCGCATACAGGCATCGACAGCGGTATTTTTTATAAAGACGCGGGTGTCTATCTGGCTGAATATCCGATTAATTTTAAAACGGTCTCGGAGGTTCCGGGGATTGAAAATCAAACCTATCTGGCCGATGAACAGAAGTTTGAATGCCTGATCTGGATTCAGGTTGTTTTAAAGCAAAATGCGTCGAGTTGCCTTTTACTCGGTTTCGTGACCAATCAGGACGAGCGCATTTCCACTTATAAGCAGCTGTACGAGTTCTTATGTGAGGATCTTTCTTACGATAAAACGTTTTATACGCCGCCGAAGACCTTTGAATCCCCGGATGCGGTGTCTGTCTCCAAAATCCTCGGCAACCATAAAATTTCAAGTGCTTTGACGCTTGATAACGGCAATATTGCAATGCTTCTGTATGAAGTCGACGAGTCTGACCCGGTCAGCAAGGTTCAGTATTATTTGAAGATTTTTAAACCAGATTTTAAAACAGCCGTCAATTTCATCAAGCTTTGGAAAGGACATGCCGATGTCGGTCTTGAACGGATTAACAACGGAAATTTCCTCGTTTGGCAGACGCAGAGTTTCGTTGAAGACGACGGAACGGTAAAGGCCGCCTATTCCGAGCGGCGTTTTGATATAAACGGAAATCAACTCTCCTCCGATGTAAAATCGGGGAATTATTCGTATCTTTCCGACGGAACCTATATCCTGCAGGATGCCGATGGGAGTTTGTATCTTGTCAAGAGCAACGGTGAATTCACACTGTTGATGACAGGAGTCATTGGTAATGATCCTGACGGAATGGATAGTTATAGTTATGCTTTCAAAGCGCGTATTGACGATACGCATTTTGCCTATTCTTACTTGGGTTATGAATCAACCGAAGATAAGGGCGTGTTCGACATCGAAAGCCGAACAGCGACTCCTTTCCCTTCCGTCGGGAATTTCAATTTCACGCAGGCATTCGGAGTAAAATTCGCCGCAAACACTGTCTTAGAATATGACGAAGATCAATATCAACTCTATCTTTGCACAATCGGTGCTACCGGCAGGCCGATTTTAATCAGCAAAGGCAATGAAAAGTCAAACGGGTCTCTTCCGGCTGCATTCTCCGGGGACGGCAAGTTTTTCGCTTTTGCGGAAAAGACCGGAAAGACGACTTATAACATCACAGTTGTCGACACGAAATATACTTGGATCGCCGCACAAATAACCGTGATCGGCGAGCCGAACGCGCTTGCGATTTCCGGACGGACGCTGTTGGTTTTCACCGAAAATAAGAAACTAACTTCGGTGGAATTCTCCGATGTGCCGGCTGTATTGCCTACAGATGGGTATCTCAATAACCCGATAATTAATACAGGGTGGTGACATCAGATATAAACTTTAATTTTCTCGCAACCATTTAAATTTTCAGAAAGACGGATCAACAACATGAAAGCATTGATTGTGTGGGGCGGCTGGAACGGCCATACCCCAAAAGAAACAGGCGATTTATTCGCCGAAATTTTACGCGGTGAAGGTTTTGAAGTGACGATTTCGGATACACTCGATTATCTGGCTGACCTTGACAACTTGCGTACTTTTGATCTTTTTGTCCCTATCTGGACGATGGGTGAGATCGACGGAAAATACTGCGACAACGTCTGCACGGCAGTCGCCGAGGGCATGGGCATCGCGGGCTGCCACGGCGGCATGTGCGATTCTTTCCGAAACAGTACGCAATGGCAGTTTTTGACCGGTTCCCAGTGGGTTGCGCATCCCGGAAACGACGGAACCGATTACCGCATCAATATTGTTAAATCTTCGTCTTCTCCGATTATCGACGGCATCGGGGACTTTGACGTATCCAGCGAGCAATATTATATCCATGTCGACCCGGCGGCTAATGTGCTTGCCACTACCGCTTTCCCGACGGTAAACGGGCCTCATGCCGCGAACGGTTCGGTCGCCGTTCCGGTTGTCTATACGAAATTATGGGGTGAGGGACGCGTATTTTACAGTTCTCTCGGCCATACCTATCAGATCTTCGAAATCGCCGAGGCAAAAGAATTGATGCGCCGCGGCTTTTTGTGGGCAACAAGATAAATACACGGGAGGTTATTAATCGATATGAAAAAAGCAAAAATCGGTTTTTTGGGCTGCGGTAATATCAGCGGCATCTATTTTAAAAACCTGACACAGACCTTCACAAATACCGAAGTCTACGCTGCCGCCGACCTGATTCACGAGCGGGTAAAAACCAAAACTGAAGAATTCCACGTACCGCACATCATGACTTTCGAGCAGATGCTTGAATGCCCTGAAATTGACATCATCCTAAACATCACCACTCCGCAATCCCATTACGAGCTTTCCAAAAGAGCGCTCGAAGCCGGTAAAAACGTCTATGTCGAAAAGCCGCTGTCACTGACCATCGAACAGGGTCGTGAATTGGTGGAACTGGCCGAGAAAAAAGGGCTTTTGCTCGGCGGAGCGCCAGACACTTTTATGGGTGCGGGCATTCAAACTTGCCGCAAATTCCTGGACGACGGCATCATCGGAAAACCCATCGGCGCTTGTGCGTTCATGGTCTGCCACGGGCATGAGAGCTGGCACCCCGGTCCCGAATTTTATTATAAAACCGGCGGCGGCCCGATGCTCGATATGGGCCCGTATTACATGACTGCGCTGGTCAATCTGCTCGGTCCGGTCAAAGCGGTTGCGGCGATGCAAAATATCACTTTCCCGACCCGCACGATCACCAGCCAGCCCAAATTCGGGACCGTTGTTAATGTTGAAGTTCCGACCCATGTCGCGGGTACGATGCGGTTTGCAAACGACGCCATCGCCACCGTGATCATGAGCTTTGACGTCTGGGCCAGTCAGCTGCCGCGCATTGAAATCTACGGAACGCTGGGTACAATAATCGTACCAGATCCGAATACTTTCGGCGGCCCGGTTTTAGTCAAGACTAAAAACTCGCCAAATTTTACAGAGATGCCGCTCACCCATCCGTATGCAGAAAACAGCCGCGGACTCGGCGTCTCGGACATGGCACAGGCGCTGGAGGACGGCGTTAAAAACCGCGCCAACTGCTCACTGACCAACCACGTGCTTGAGATCATGTGCGGCTTCGGCATCAGCGGAGAACCCAATAAGTTTTATAAGCTCAAATCCACTTGCAAACGCCCTGCCCCGCTACCCTGCGATCCGATCCCGGGCGGTGTCAAGTAAGTCACTTATAACCTGATCATCAAAAAACCCACGCATTATGCGGTGCGTGGGTTTTTCTGATTACAGCAATCGGCGGAAAGCGAGCCTGGAGTCGACTTCCGTCCGGTAAGGAATCTCCCCGCAGTTCCCGTTTTGAGGGGTTTTGCCGGCATCTGTTGCAGTGTTTTTAAACAGATAGAATTTTTCAAACAGTTTCATAAAAATTGTTCCTCTTATTTTACAAATTCGCTGCGGCAGTTCTTTGTGAAAAAACAGAGTGATCGAACTGACGGTTTTAATGCCGCAAAGTCGGTCAGCAAATTCCGTTTGGTTCATGTTTTTTTCTATTCGCGCGTCGTAAATAAGACGCTCCGTTTCATCTATATTAAACATGTTGTCATACCTCCTAAAAACCGCTCTCCGTCCTGCTTTCAAAGTATATCGAACGCATCGGTTGAGTTCCAACAATCAGAAGTTGAGTTTTGCCAAACCATTGGTTGAGCGACCCGTGTTATAACGAATAAGGCAGCTTCCGAGCCGGAAGCTGCCTTATAAGATTAGTTAATTAACCTGTTATAAACGATTTTGGATTAATTCTGTTGCCGTCTTTGATGATCTCAAAGTGGCAGTGGTTGCCGGTGGAGTTTCCGGTGCTGCCCACCAATCCGATGACGTCTCCTTTTTCCACTTTATCGCCGACCTTGACCAGAATCTTGCTGCAATGGCCGTATCGGGTCTCATATCCGTTTCCGTGGTCGATGACGATCTCTTTGCCGTAACTGGAGCTCCCACTGTGCACATAGACGACGACGCCGCCGTCGGCCGCGTAGATGTTCGTTCCCTTCGGCGCTCCGATGTCCAAACCATAATGGCCTTTATACCCCAACCAACCGCAGGTAATATGCCCTCCATCCACCGGCCACATAAATTTACCGGTCACTGTCACGCCGTTGAAATCTGCGATGGACGGCGCTGATTTCGGAACCGCTTTGGTACCGACTTTCTTAATGGCATTGCGGGGTTCCTTGGTGACGGTGGAACTGATAATTTCACGCGAGACCTCGACGCCGTTGACTTTGATGATGTCGGCTACAATCTCCTGGGTGCCGTTACGCCCGGCGGTAGTGATTTCGGTTTGCCCCTCATAGAGCGAGGACGAATATTTTACCGTTGTCTCGTAAGGAAGGGCTTCCTGATAAGTTACGCGTATCGAGATTTTTACCGGTAAGAATGGCTCGGGCACAGTGATCTTTAATACTTTCCCTTTGCTGATCTTTGAAGCAATATCGGGATTTAATTTCAACAGCGTTTCTTCGGTCAATCCGTTTTTTTCCGCGATAACAGAAGTTGTGTCATTTTTGACACAGGTATATTTTACGGTCGTGGTGTCAACCTTTCCCAAAGTTGTAACCGCCTGATCATAGGTTTTGATATTAACTGTCGGATACATACCAGATTCGAAGGTGACGTCGTTTAAAAATCCCACAACAGCGTTCTTCTCACTGCTGTGATACGGTTCAAGCAGCGAATCCATGAACGTCTTAAGCTTTTCCTGTTCGGTGACCGCAAGCAAGAATTTACCGTCTATGTATACGCCGATTGCCTCATCGACTTCATCGCCGAGAACTGCAGATAAGAAAGTATTGACAAACTGTTCGGTATCCTGAATTTTAGCGGCCGCAATATGAGATATTTTATAAATCGGCGTCGCTGAAAAATTATATCTGGTCTCTATTCCGATGATGCGGTCCTCGATGCTGGCGACGGCATCATCATAAACGCTCTCGTTTTTGATATAGCCGAGATCGATGCCGTTATATTCGACCCGCAGCGCAACCTCCAAGCCGTTCCAAACCAATAGCGAGCCGATCAATAAGATCAATGCAAGAACAGGTGAAAAAATCCGGACACTGTACTTGAAAACACGCTGTCGGATTGAACGTTCATACTGGGTAATTCGTTTGTCGCAGACTGTCAGCTGTTTATTATCTGTACGAACAAGCAGTTTACGCTCTTCCTTGATTCCTTCGAGTTCCCGGCGCTGCTTCGCGATCT
>DAOPZJ010000045.1 GCA_035353335.1 Oscillospiraceae bacterium
GAGGGTGAGATCAAGTTCTTTATGGACGGCGACACCGAGTATCCAACCATTTGCGGCACCGGCACCGAGGACTATTTTTGCGGCGCGTATGACTGGGATTTAAACGGTGTCTATCAGACCTATTCGGGGCTGTATGCAGGGATGTTTCAGGTCATCAAACCCGATGGTTTGTATAACAGCCAGCAGCGGTTTTCGCTCTACCGCTGGCATGTTGTCGACCCGATTCGCTTCGAAAAGGACCTGCGCGTGACTCTGCAAGACCTCGGTTGGCGCAGCGACGGACGGTACCTCGAGCGCCGTGATGACTTTATGTCGGTCGCCTATTATTACCTCGACCACCCGGATCAAAACCTTCCGAAATATCCGACTCCAAACGAAATCGAGGTTGTTTGAGAATGTTTGAAGACAAGAAAAAAGCGGTTACCTTTAGTTACGACGACGGCGTGACACAGGATGTCCGCTTGATTGAACTGTTTAATAAATACGGGCTGAAAGCGACTTTTAACCTCAATTCCGGTTTACTCGGACGCGAGGGCAGGGTGAAAAACAGCATGGGCGAGGCTACCCACAATAAAGTGCAGAAATGCGATGTCGCTTCGATTTATCAAGGCTATGAAGTCGCCGTGCATACCGTTACCCATCCGGATCTGAAAGTTCTTGACAAAGCCGGAATCATTCAACAGGTCGAGGACGACCGCCATGCGCTCGAGGAAATGGTCGGGTATGAGATTGTCGGAATGGCTTATCCCTGCGGCGGTATAAACAACAACGACTACGTCGCTTCGGTGATTGCCGAAAATACGCCGATCAAATATGTCCGAACGATCACCTGCAACGGGTCATTTGAACGGCAGAGTAACCTTTACCGTTTTCAGCCGACGGTCTATCATATGGATTTTGATAAAATGTTTCAACTTGCCCGTGAATTCGTTGATGGTGAATGGCCGGACGACCGGATTTTTTATGTCTGGGGTCACAGCTATGAGTTTGACTATCTCGACACCTGGGGCAAATTCGAAGAGCTTTGTAAGTATATCTCCGGCAGGAAAGATATTTTCTACGGAACCAACCGCGAAATCTTGCTGAATGCTTGATTATTCATGCAAAAACCCGTATAATTCAATCAAATTACTCTTTAAGGAGTGAATGCGGATGCCAAAGACAGTGCCGGTCAGCATCGTGATCCCGACTTTGAACCGTCCGCAGGCCCTTTTGCACACTCTTGAAACGATTGCGGCCGCCGATTCCGTTCCCGACCAGTTGATTATCATCGACCAGTCGGATGACGAAATTTTCGCGCTGAACGCCGAAGCGCTGAGAAAGACGCGCGCGGCGGTTTCTTTTTTACACGAAAAACTCAGCCCGCCGTCTACTACCGCAGCTCGAAATTACGGGATGAAGGAAGCGAAAAACAATATCCTGCTCTTTTGTGATGACGACTTGGATTTTCGTTATCGCACCCTTTCCAAACTGTATGAGGACATGCAAAACGCAGACGTCGCTCTGATTGCGGCGATGGATGAGGGGATTACAAAACGCCAAAGCTCACTTGGATATCTAACCGGCTTGAGGTCGTTTCAAAACCGAAAAATCGGGCATGTGACGCCTTCGGTGCTCGGGCGGTATCCCGACCGCGTAAAAGGAAAAGCCGAAACCCGTTGGGCGATGGGCTTTTTCTTCGCTGTGAAAAAATCCCTTGTCGAAAAAAACGGGATCTCTTGGGATGAAAAGCTGACGGGTTATGCCTACGCCGAGGATTTGGATTTCACGCTCGGTTATTGTAAAGCTGCAAAAGCGGAGGACAAGCGTTGTTATATCGACGGCGATATAAAGGTCTTGCACCGCGCTTCGAAGGAATTTCGCATTCGATCGGAATCGCAAATCCGCCGGTATGTCATCAACCGAATGTATATCGCGGCAAAACATCAAATAAACGGTGCGCAAAAAGCGATGGAATGGTGCGATTTCTGGGTGGGACTGCGATATTTGCTAAAACGCGGACCCGAATACCGATATTTGAAAAAAGCGCTTGCATATGCCGAATCGCACCGGGCAGAGATCGAATGCGGAATATTGAACTACATATCATAACTTAAGGAGAACGAAATGAAAGACCAAATCGTGATTGTCCTGGACTTCGGGGGTCAATATAACCAATTGATTGCGCGCAGGGTGCGGGAATGCGGCGTTTACAGCGAGGTAAAATCGTATAAGACGAGCATGGACGAGCTGAAAGCGATCAACCCCGTCGGAATCATCTTCACCGGAGGCCCGAACAGCGTTTACCTCGAAACCTCTCCGCAGGTGAATTCGGAGATTTTTAAGCTGGGCATTCCGATTTTGGGCATCTGCTACGGCGCGCAGATCATCGCCAAGGAGTTTTCGGGTCGGGTCTCCGCCGCAAAAGTCAGCGAATACGGCAAGACCGAGATCGAATTCGACACCGATTCGGTTTTATTCAAGGGACTGCCCAAGACGGGCGTCACCTGGATGAGCCATAACGATTATATTTCAAATATACCGGAGGGCTTCAAGCGCACCGCGTACAGCAAAACCTGCCCGTTCGCCGCAATGGAGAACAAGGAAGCAAAAATCTACGCGGTGCAGTTCCATCCCGAAGTCAACCACACCGAAAACGGGTTACAGATGCTGCACAATTTCCTCTATGGTGTCTGCGGCTGCAAAGGCGGCTGGTCGATGAAGGACTACTGCGACAAGTCCATTGCGGGACTGCGCGAGAAAATCGGCGGCGGCAAGGTGCTGCTGGCTCTTTCGGGCGGCGTGGATTCCTCGGTGTGCGCGGCACTGCTATCTCGTGCGGTCGGCAAGCAGCTGACCTGCGTCTATGTCGACCACGGCTTTATGCGCAAAAACGAGACCGAAGAGATTCAGGAGGCCTTCAAAGATTTTGATATCAATATGATCACGGTCGACGCGTCGGAGCGGTTTTTGAATCGGCTCAGCGGTGTTTCCGACCCCGAGACCAAGCGTAAAACCATCGGCGAGGAGTTTATCCGCGTGTTTGAGGCGGAGGCCAAAAAGATCGGCACCGTAGACTTTTTAGCGCAGGGCACGATCTATCCCGACGTCATCGAATCGGGCCTCGGCGACGCCGCGGTTATCAAGAGCCACCATAATGTCGGCGGTCTGCCGGATTTTGTAGATTTTAAGGAAATCGTCGAGCCGCTGCGGCTGTTGTTTAAAGATGAGGTGCGCCAACTCGGCAGAGAACTCGGCCTGCCCGCCGCGCTGGTGAACCGGCAGCCGTTCCCCGGCCCGGGGCTTGCCATCCGCATCATCGGCGAGATCACGCGTGAAAAGCTCGCAATTTTAAAGGACGCCGATAAGATTTTCCGCGACGAAATCGCGCTTGCGGGTCTCGACGGTGAGATCAACCAGTATTTTGCAGTGCTGACGGGCATCCGCTCGGTGGGGGTCATGGGCGACGGCAGGACGTATGATTATACGCTGGTGCTGCGCGCGGTCACGACCAGCGACTTCATGACCGCCGATTTTGCCAAAATCCCTTACGACGTGCTGCAGTCGGCGGCCTCGAAGATTGTCAATCAAGTCAAGCACATCAACCGCATCTGCTACGACATTACCACCAAACCCCCGGCGACCATCGAGTGGGAATAAATATGCACCGCATCCCACCGGACGGATATTGATTTAGAGGAAAGATGACAACATGAACGAAGTATTGCTTATCCTCACAGACGACTGGGCTGATTGGGAAGCGAGTTATGCGATCGCCGAAATCAACAAGTCAAAAAAATATCGCATCAAGACCGTTGCGGTTGATAAGAACCCGAAGGTTTCCATCGGCGGAATCAGAGCCGAGATTGACGAAATGATCTCGGAAAATCTGCCACTGGATGATGTTTCAATGCTCATTCTTCCCGGCGGCTTTTCCTGGTCCGAGAACCGGTACGATGTAATCGCCGCGCTGGTCAGGAGAGCTGCTGCGGCAGGTATTCCTGTGGCGGCAATCTGCGGAGGAGCGGTGTTTCTCGGGAAACACGGATTTTTGGATAAGGTCAGGCATAACGGCGATACACTGGAATACTTCCTTCAGCAGAAGGAATATCACGCTCAGGACTATTATGTTGCCAAACAGGCTGTCTCCGACGGCGGTTTCATTACGGCCAACGAGACAGCAGCCCTTGAATTCGCATACGAAATCTTCAAGGCGTTGAAAATGGACGACGACGCAGCCATCGACAGTTGGTATGATACCTATAAAAACGGAATGATGCGGTAAGAAGATGTAAGGCAGCCGTAAAAAAGAGAGGCATAAAATGTTCAACCCAGAGACAACAGATTATATTGAAAAATTAATCCGCGAAAAAAGACAGGGCGAAGAGAAACCGGACCATTTTGACATGGACATACAAGGTGAAGGGAAATCCCATTTTCAAATCGTGGACAGCGAACTCAATCGGGATGCGATTATTTTTACAACTGCACTGGCGAGAATCGCCGGGTTGAATACGGTCGTTTATCATAAATTCACAGCGAACGGCGAACTGTTTGTGTACAGCGATTATTTTAATCCGGGGAAAGATTGGTTTTCGGGAGACGGATTGATCGGCAGTTATGATATCGATGAGATTAAAAACGAATTTCGAAGCAAAGCCCCTGTTCACGGGTATGAAATGTTTAAAAAATACTGCTCCATGATTATTTTGGACATCTTTACGTTAAATTGCGACAGAACCCATAACAATTGGCTTTATAACGGAAAAGACATTTTATCCTATGATTATGATTTCACTTTCGGCTCAGCGCAATTGCTCCATGGGGTGAGTAATGACAAATTGATCCGCTTGTTATCGACGGGTATTGCCGATTCCTTTGAAGGGTGTAAAAATGAATTTTTGAATGATTCGTTTCGAAAAAAAGGGAAACTCGGCACCGATGACTTAATCCAATATACGATGCAGAAATCGTGCAAGCTTTCGCCCGCACACACCAGATTCGCGGAACATGGCGTTGAAGTAGGTTTATTAGACAGTTTTCGGGGATTGATTCATTATTTTAATACGCAAAATAGCGGAACAGAGTTGATTAATTTTTACATGAACCTAACAGCCGACCGCGTTTTTGAGAGTATCCCGGAGGAATCGAAAATTACACTGCAGGGGAACAAACGATATCTGGAATCCTTGTTTGAAAATGTGAAGTGTATTATAAAAAATTGATCAGCGCTGATGTACATAGAAGAACATACAAAAACGAAAGGAAACTATATGAAAATACTCGGCTACATACTGATCATTGCAGGATTGGGGGTCATGGCTTTTAACGGCAGCCCACGGCGTTGGGAAAAAGGAACTGTTTTGAAACACATCTTAATCGATGTGGGCGGTGTAGCTGTGGCGTTAGCGGGGCTTTGGCTGATCGGAAAATAAATGAGGATTTAAAAATGTTTGGAGGACTATTTTTAGACGGGGGTAATATGAAGCCACTTACTGTTTACTTTCACCTTGATTTTTAAGTGGCTTCACTATATCATTTCGGTATAAAACATACACCCAAAAACGAAAGGAAAGAAAAGAGATGAAAACATTCACGGTGAAAAACAGGTATCTGGTACTGGCATTCGGCATGGTGCTGCAGCTTTGCGCGGGCATTATCTACATGTGGAGCGTGTTCAAGGGGCCGGTCGCGACTTACCTCACGTGGGACGCTGCCGCCGCGGCGATCACATCCTCCATCATGCTTGCGGCGTTTGTCCTCGGCATCATTTTCGGAGGACGACTGCAGGACAAATTCGGACCCGCGCCCGTCGCGCTGCTCGGCAGCGTTTTGCTCGGTCTCGGCATGATTCTGAGCAGTTTCGTCCCAGCGTCGGCGCCCTGGTTGATTTACGTGTTTTACGGTGTGATCGGCGGTTTCGGCGTGGGCTGTGTCTATACTACAACTGTATCAGTTATACAAAAATGGTTTTTTGATAAGCGCGGATTCGCCACCGGCATGATGGTCGGCGCGTTCGGGCTTTCGTTGGTGTTGTTTGCGCCCGTCACCAAGACGCTGCTTGCGGGTTGGGGCGTCCCGAAGACCTTTCTTGCGATCGGCATCACATTTTTGGTGATCTGCTCGGTATGTTCGCTGTTTTTAGCCAACCCGGAGGTAAAACCGCAGGCGGGTTCGGCACAGAGCACCCAAAAGCAATTCACCACCAAGGAGATGCTCAAAACCAAAGAATTTTATCTGCTCACGCTCTCGCTGTTCTTCGTTTTGCCCGCGTACTTTATTTTGAATCCGCTGTTTATGTCACTCGGCGTTGAGCGCGGACTGACCGAAAACATGGCGGCGGTCGGCGTGATGATCACGGGTATCGCCAGCGCGGGAGGTCGCCTTTTTACTTCGTGGTATTCCGATTATGTCGGCAGAAAAGCGGGCATCATGACCATCTCGATTTTAACGCTTGCGGCTTCGCTTGGGATGATCGTTGCTCAAAATGTCGTGTTCTTAATCTGCCTTGCTGTGATCGCGTTTTGCTTCGGCGGAGCTGCGAGCGTGTTTGCGGCTACGGCGGCAGACCTGTTCGGCACCAAGCACATCGGTTTGAATTACGGCCTTGTGATGATCGGATTCGGGGCTTCGGCGCTGATCTTCCCGATCATATCCAGCAAGCTGGCAGCAACAGGTGTCTTTACATACTCGTTCATCGTCGCGGCGGTCACCTGTGCGATCACATTAGTACTTGCGGCGTTTTTGAAAATTCCGAAAAAGGCAAAGAAGTAAAAATAGTTTTTAGTTTATATTTATGATTATAAAAGAACAATTTGAACAGGCGGCAAACCGCCTATTCGAGTTCTGCCCTTATCCCGCCGTGCGTTATAAAAGCCTGTTTCAACTGCTGGACAGGCCGTATGATGATCTTGATTTGGTAAAGCTGCGCCCGGAGTTTCTCACAAGCGATATCGTTGAGGATCTCTGCCGGACGCAGGCCCCGAACGGCGGCTGGGGGCGGTTGTACGCAAAGGACTATTCGGCCAAAGACAAAATTCCGACCTCGACTGTGGGCATCAACCGCGCGCTATATATCGGCCTGACGCTTGAAGACCGGGATATTTTGCTCTGCGCGCAGGATTATCTCGAGGACTTTTTAAACGGCACACCGCCTGAGCGGCCGCATGAAACCAACGAACGGGCAAAACCGTGGCGAACGGCGCATATCTGTGAGCTGCTCGAATCCATCAGGCCGTATAACGATCTGTGCGATCAGACTTATATCGAGTGGCTGCACATCGCCTCCCGCGCTTATCAGAGCGGCGAATATTCCTATGAGCGAGATGCCGCCGCGCAGCACGAGGTGTTTTGGACGCGGGAAAAAAGAATTATCCCGATACAGGCAGGACTTCTGATGAAGCGCCCGAAGGAAGTACCGCCGAAACTGGAAGAAGCCATGCTGTGCCATTTGGGCGGCAAAGCTTACGAGCACGGTTATTTTTGGCCGAATTGCCCGGCGAAACTTCCCGAGCATTTTGTCTGTAATAAAACTCGCCGGTGGATGTATGCTTTCAATTATATCAATCAATTTCGCGGTTCCGCCCTCTATCTGTCAGATACGGTGCGTTGGTTACTCGAAAACCAAAACGCGGACGGGCTGTGGGACTGGGGCACGCAGACCAAAGACCCGTGGGGTTATTTCGGCTATTTATCCATGAGCCGAAACCGGGTGCATAATCGAATCGTCGATTGCAGCATGGAAATTTTGAACTTTTTAAACGATTACATTAAAAAAAACAAGTTGTAAGCGTTCTTTTTCTTGATAATTCGGCCTTATCATGGTAACATAAAAGCAATGAAATGCCGTTTACGGCTTTAAAACGGAGGTATAGCTTATGTCTTGTTATTATGTGATCGGGGTACGGATGGACAATCGGGTGAACAATGCGGTGAAATTTCAGGAGACGCTGACGAAAAACGGCTGCAAGCTCAGAGCGCGTATCGGCCTGCACGAGGTGAGTGAAGAATCCTGTTCCAACGACGGGCTGATCATTCTTCAACCCTGCGGTAAAAAAGAGGAAGTCGAGCAGTTGGTTCATGACTTAAACAAGCTCGAAGGAATCACCGCAAAGCTGATGGACTTGAATTAAAATAAGCGGATCACTAAGAAAACCGGCTGTCGAATCGACAGCCGGTTTTTGCAGGTGACAATCAATAACTCAAATTTTTGTTTATATTACGCAGCATGAATACGATGAGAAACGAAAGAACCAATACTGCCGCGAAATCGAACGGGCAGGAGCTGATATTCCATAAATTAGTTAGTTTTGAAACCAGCAACATCGCATATGGGCCGTGGATGATATAACATCCGAACATCAACGGGGAAATAAAACCGACAGCGCCCGCGAGTTTGGGCTTTTTATTGATGTTCAGCCGCAGGATAAACAAAAACATCGCTGTGACCCAAAGCATAATGGGGATACTGTCATAGGTGCATTCCGCCAATCGGTTTTTGACGGCGTTCGCATAAAACTGATCCTGATACAGCACATAACCGGCTGTAAAAACCGCCAGCAGAACGGCATGCAGCTTAAAATTGAGGGAATGAGTGATCTTTTCCTGATATTGTTTGAGAATTCCGCCGAGAAAATAATAAAACAACCAGGTCCAGAGCCGGAACGTCTGCGGCACTTTCATTGTGATTGCGGTATGTTTCATCACGGACAGAACCGTCACCGCCGTGCAGGCGAGAAACAATAACGCAAAAAGCGGCCATTTGAGTTTCGGCCGGTCGAAGATATATTTTAGCAATGGCAGCGCCAGGTAGATCAGGACCAGGGTACCGAAGAACCAAAACTGCGCCATCAAGCCCTTCTGTATGTACGGGCCGAGGATATTCACCGGAATTCGTTGAATATCTTTTGTCTTGATATAATCGAATACGGCGCCGAGGATGTTCCAAAACATTGTGATGAGCAGGATATTTCGGATTTTTTGCATCGAATAGAGAAAATCGATTTTTCCCTTATTCAATGTTGAATATCCGTTGGTCATGAAAAACAGGGGCATTGCGCAGCCGAAAAAACAATATGCGATCAGGTTCACACGGCTGTATCTGGATGCGATGGTGTGCAGGCCGATCACAGCGACGGTTGCGATGATTTTAATGAGGTCCAGTCCCAGATTACGCTGTTCGGTTTTTTTCGGTGCAGTCAAATTTAAATCTCGCATGATATTCCCCGAAAGTCCCGCCGGGATTACCGGCAATGTCTGTTCGCTTTTTATTGCAAGCAAAAACGAACAGCCGGTGAACGGGTCTTTCAATCATTGCGGGTCGATGATGGATTTTTATCTTTACATTAATCCCTTTTTGTAATATTCGTCTCTTAAAACGGAATAAAAGAGCCGGTCGATATATTCGTCCCCGTCGTAAAAATAATCGCGCAGGGTACCTTCATAGATAAAACCGCATTTTTCGATGACACGCTTTGAAGGTATGTTCCCGGCTTTATGGCTGACTTGAATTTTGTGCAGGTTCAGTTGTTCGAAACCGAATCGAATGACAGCGTTGACGGCCTCGGTCATAAATCCGCGGTTGTGAAACAGAGTCCCGACGCAGTACTCGATTTCGACAAAATGGTTTTTGTCGTCGACGAGGAAAAAGGCGATCTGGCCGATGCATTCTCCGGTCTCTTTCAAAATAATCGCCCAGCGGTAATAATTCATTCTTTCATACCCGCCGATGTACTTATCGAGCAGTTCGATAACCGCTTCCTTGGTCTTATAGGCGGGTTCACCGTAAAGGGCTTGTACCTTTTCATCCGAAATCCAACATTTGAGCATGTCGTCGGCGTCTTCGTATGTAAACCGCCGTAAGGTAAGCCGCTCGGTTTTTATGGCCTGTGTTCCCGTATGTGTCAGCATAGTTCCTCCGATCATACTTGATTAGTTCATATCTATAAGATAGAAACAGGCTTCATAGGGTCGCAGTTTGATGGCCGTTTTTAATGCACCGTGTTCTGATTTACCGGAAGATTCGGCGAATTTACCGTTGTCGGGCGAAGCTGTCATGGCCGCTTTTCCATCTTGAACTTCCAATGTCCCGTCATAAATGCTGCCGCCCATATTGCATAAAAAGACCTGCAGCGAACCGTCATCGAGAATGCGGGTATGTGACAGCATTGAAGAGGAGATGATTTCGCCGTCGATTATGACAACTTTTCCCTCGGCGCCGGTCAGCACGGTTCTGACATCTTTGGGATAAATCCGGACAGGCCGCGGGAGAGCGGGCAGTTTTGAAGTGCCCGGAAGCGTCCAGCCGGATTCGATGGGCACCACGGTGAAATTCGGCTTGCCGATATAGGGGGAGAGCATCTCATAAAATCCGGCTTCTTCTCCGGTTTCGCGCGCAATTTTCGGGATACCGCCGATCAGGATGATTCCGACTTCGGCATCCAGCATGGTTTTGATTTTTTTGACCGTTCCGATAGAAAGCACATCAGCCGCAGGAAATACAAGACACTCGTAAGCGCTGTTTTTATAACGCAGCGCACCGTTTTCGATGATGCCGTCCCGGATGAGGTCCTCATCGATAAAATCGAAATCGATCTGACGGTGCAGCAGTTCCCACGCGGCCTTCGGGAAGGTCTCGCTGATGCGCAGAGTCGCCTCGGAGTTGTCCATCGCGCGCACTTCGGCCGTCGGGGTATAAGCCGCCCAAAGAGCGGCTTCGGGATAGAGCAGCGCGACTTTGGACATCCTTCTGCCGCGGCGGATGAGCGTTCCGATGCGGGCGTTGTATTCGTTCAGTTCGCGGATTTCAGAGTCTTTGAAATTCTCGAAATGATAGAACGTGGTCATGTTGTTGATGCCCATCGCAAAATGCCAGTTGACCGAGGAGCGAATCCAGTTCATGCCGATCTGTTTGTTTTCCATGCGCGAAAAATGATCTGAAAACTCGGTAAACGACTCTCCGCAGCCGTGTACGTCGGCAACGGAGGCAAGCAGCCGCGCAATCGGGATGTTTTTTTCATCCATCAGCCGCAGCGGTTCGCTCTCGAGTTCATCGATGCCCGGCCAATCCATCCGCTTCGCGCATTTATATAATGAGCCGTAGTCGTAGACATGGGTCTGCAGCCGCTCCTCTTCCAGCATGTGGCCGGACGAGGGGATATTGTGTGCTCTGCACCAGTCCTGTATCACGCCGAAATAGTTGTTCGCGACGGTGTCAGCGACGAATTCCCAAAAATCGCAGCGCCGCTTTTTATATTTAAACCCGCGTTTGGTGACGACGGCAGTTACGGCGAGTTCGACCGGATAACCATATTTTTTTTGAAAGTTGGCCGGGAAATCCTTGTGCCAAGGCACAATCGGATAAACCGCCGCCGTAATGTTCCAGGCGATCAGCGAGGGTTCGTCGGTAAAAAACGCCCGGACTCCCTTCGAAAATTGATCACCGAGCTTACGCGCGTAATTTTCGTGGGTTACCTTGATAAAAGCTCCCGTCGCGTCGGCGTCAAGCAAATTGATGTAATTGCGCGGCTCGGCGTAGCTGTGGGCGGCGTGTGTGCCGTCAAACAGCCGCCGGATTGACATGGTAAACAGGTGATAAGCGCCTGAAGGTATTTCGAAATGCAGTGTGTTTTTCTCATTTAGCGTGTCTGTGATATCAATGGCCTCTCCGCCGCTCAGAGGCAGCAGAAGTGCTTTGAAAAGCTGATCGCCCGGTACATCGGCGCGATAACTCATCGGTCCCTCGAGAGTGCGCCAGTACTCGTAGCAGTAGAGTCCGACCGCTTCATATTCCGGATGTTCATCGATCACAACGCCGCCCGCAGTACCCGAAGGATAGCCGTCTTCGTCATAAATCCAGGTCTGCATCCCTTTATTGATATAAGCGCGAAAAGCCCGTTCGGTTCGGTCCCATTCGCCTTCGTCATAAGGAAAATCCTTTTCATAAGGGACGGCTCCGACAACACCGGCGAAGCCTTGCCGGTCGTATTGTTCAATTTTTTCGGACGATTGAACAATTCCGCCGCAAAGGATCGGGTAGATGCCGTATTCCCTCGGCGGATTCTTGAAATTTCGTTTGATCTCCTCTAAGCCTTTTTGCATTTCCGACGCTCCCGAGTTTTTTCTATACCATCATACCATCCATGCTTTTAAAGTCAATGAAATTCTAAAACTTTTCCCTCTCAATATTTTGGGCAAACCGCAGTGATATCTTGAAAGTTTCATAAAGTAAGTAAAATATAAATAGAAACGGAATTGACAGCAAAAATTAAAATGCTATACTGTGATTATACGAAAATCCCGGAACAAGACGCAACGGCTAAGGCCGGGGTTTTGTAACCCAAGAGTCAGGATTTAAAGCAAAAAGCGGAGCTTTTTATTAAAGACATGATTGGGGAGGTATAAAACCATGAAGCAGGAAATCAATCGGCTGGCGGAGTTCAGAGATAAAAACACAGAAAAGCAATTTTATGACAGTGAAGTCAAAAGGGGACTTCGGGTCAGCAGATATACCATTTTGATTTTCAGTATCATTAACTTGCTGTTTGTGGTTACGGATTACTTGTATTTATCGGCTGATACTGAATTTATCATCTTCTATTCATTAATTCCCCGAGTTTTCATTTTGGCAATGGCGATTTTCGAATTTTTCCTGTTAAAAATGGCCCGAAATAAAACCGCGGCAATTAAATCGGCAATTGTTTTTGCCGTATTGATGTATTTGATTCATGAATACATGGCGATGCATTTTGCACCTGTTGACTTGATATTTGAAGTGCTTGATTTGGTTTACATCACATTCGGCCTGTTTATTATTCCGAACAGGTGGATCACAAATATCTGTACTTCTGCGTTTTTAACCCTGGTGTTTATTGGTTTTACACCATGGACCATACCGACTTTGGCATCGGGCACAAAAATTATTTTAACGATTTATCTTTTATCGCAGACCTTGATTATCGGAACGTTGATGTTTCGAATTAATAAACAAAGAAGATTGAACTATTTACAGAAACTTGAACTTGAGGTTCTCGCAAAAACAGATGCGCTGACGAATTCCTCTAACAGAGCGGCCTGTGATATGACGCTCGAGCAAATGTGCAGTGCCAAATGTGATTTTTCAATTATCCTGATCGACCTTGACGATTTTAAACAGGTCAACGACATGTACGGACATGTCGCAGGCGATCAAGTGATCGTCAAAACCGTGGAAACCATTAAAAACGGAATCAGGCAGAATGACATCGTCGCCAGATGGGGCGGGGAAGAGTTTATTGTAATCCTTCCGAACACTGCGCGGGAAAGAGCTGTCGAAATCGCCGAACGCATTAAGGATCATATTGTGAAACTGGAACATGATAATGAAATCGGCATAGTCACGGCCAGCTTCGGCGTAACAGAGTTCATTGAAGGCGACGTCATGAAGTCGATTATAAACCGGGTCGATAAACTGTTGTACGTCGCCAAAAAGCAGGGCAAGAACAAAGTTTTCGCAGGGTGAAAATAAGGGCCCCGCTATAATAATCGATTTCGCACCCAACAACAAAACAAAGGCAGGACGCGTTTATGATATTCTCTCAAAACAATACCCCCCGGATGAAAATATACCTTCCCGAAGGCGCAGTCCCTTCCCAGCAAACCGCTTCTGTAGAATTGAAAAAATATCTGGACCGGATCAGCGGGGGCTTTTTTCAAATCACCGTTCAGCGATCCGACCCCTCGTTGATTTTAGCCAGCAAGGGTCAGGGCTATGATGAGGCCGCGGATTTTGACCGCTTGGGCAATGATGGCTTCACGTTGAAAACGATGGGAGAAAACCTTCTCATCGCGGGCGGCTGCCGGGGCATTTTATACGGGGTTTACGAGCTTTTGGAAAAGCTGGGCTGCCGCTTTTTCACCCCTGCCTGTGAAAAAATCCCCACGCTGGATATTGTGGAACTGCCCTCATTAGACGAAACCCAAATTCCTATAGTAGAATACCGCGACCATTGGTATCGCTTTTACAACGACCATCCCGGGTTTGCCGTCAAATCCCGCATCAACGGGAATTATCCGGGACTTGATGAAAAACTGGGCGGACATATCTCATATGCCTGGTATGTTCATTCGTTCGGGCACATTCTCCCTCCGGACGAGTATTACGACGCGCACCCCGAATATTTCTCACTGGTCGACGGCAAACGGTTGAAGGAACGGGCACAGCCCTGTTTCACCAATCCCGATGTGCTCGCCATCACCGTGGAGAAGGTAAAAGAAGCCCTTCGTGAAAACCCGGAGGCCACCATCATCTCTGTGTCCCAGAACGACTGGCAAAACCCCTGCCGGTGTGAGCATTGCCGGGAGATTGATGAACGGGAAGGCTCTCACGCCGGTTCGCTGATTCATTTCATCAACCGGGTGGCCGAGGCCATCGAGCCGGAGTTTCCCCATGTGATCATCGACACGCTGGCCTATCTCCACACCCGCCCGGCTCCTATGTATATCCGTCCCCGTCATAATGTCTGTGTTCGGCTTTGCAGCATTGAATGCTGCCTGCTGCACCCCCTGAACGGCTGTGACGACGAAAGCCGGGGAGTCAAGCGCCCGGACGGATCGGTTTCCTCGTTTGCCAATGACCTGATAGACTGGTCAAAGGTCTGCGATCGGCTGTATACCTGGGATTATATCACGGACTTCGCTCATTACTGCATGCCCTTTCCCAACTGGCGGATTTTGCAGCAGGATATCCGGTTTCTCACCCGGCACAATGTCCGGGGATGTTTTGAACAGGGTAACTTTTCCAAAGGTGACGGCACCGACTGCAACGAGCTGCGCGCCTATCTGGTCAGCAAGCTGCTTTGGAATCCGGATGCCGATGTAAAAGCTCTGAAGACCGAGTTTTTAGCGGCTTTCTACGGAGCAGCCGCGCCGTTTATCAATGATTATTTGAATGCGGTTTGCGACAACGCCGAGAAAACCCATACCCACAGCAGCTATAACACCCACTGCGACCTGCCCTATCTGACCGACGAATGTCTTGACCAATATGAGGCACTTTTCCAAAAAGCCGGGCAAGCCGTGGCGGGGGATCCCCTGCGGCTGTGGAGAGTCGGGAAAGCCAATCTCTCCGTCCGGTATGTCCGGCTGAAAAACGACTCCATGCGGGGCAAGATCGACATGGACGCTATCAACAAATTCTTCGACGACTGCTTCGGTTACGGCCTATCCCGGGTCGAGGAATGGGTCACCCTCCCGCGCTCCCGTCAGGCGATGCTGGAAAGCGTTTGGAACGGGATGTGTTACCTCACCAACTGGTGGGAAGAGGGCGGAGAGCCCCGCTAAAAAATCACGAAAAAAAGCACGCGGGAAAGATACGCGTTACTTTAAATATTTCCTATAAATTGTGCATCCATTCACGTGGTTATGAAGTGTAAAACCATTTGTTTTATACATTGAAGTGGGACCGTGATATGCGTTGTTTTCGTCATGGTTAAATGGATATGCTTCAATATATTCATACCCATTATCTTTGGCGTCTTCGCATACTTTTTTCAATAATGCCGAAGCCACGCCTTTTCCGCGATAAGCAGGTGCAATACAAAAGCATACAACAGACTTTATTTTTTTATCCTTTTCCGAAGCTTCACAGGGAAGTGCAAAATTCACATTATCGAAAGCTTGCTTATCATTTGCGTTACACCATCCGACAACGCTGCCGTCGCAATAAGCTAAGTACCCCTGCATCATTCCGTCTTTAATCAACTTTATCGCACATTCCCGGTTATACGGCGCGTCTGTTTTTGAACAATTCCAGTTTTTCTTTTTTTGTAACTCTCTGCTCCAGTGATAACACATACAATAACAGCCTTCCCATTCGTCATTATCGGAAAAGGCTATATTATCAAAGTATTTCAGTCAGTCGTCAAGCAAGGCGGGTGATAATTTAAAGATATCAATATTCATGTTTTTTCGACTCCTTCGTGTTGATTCCGGCTTTTGTTTACTACGCTGACGGATGCAATAGGAAAATTTCTGTCACGATTATTCCATAATCCCTTTGGAAAGTCAAGGGAAACAGGGGACGAATGAAATCGCGGCTTCGCCGAAATGAAGAATCTCGAGACGGCGAGATATAAAGTATTTTTGCAAAAAAATATGAAGCGAAGCGTTCCTAATGCGTCCGCAGACACACTTCATTGCCCCGCGGTCGTTGCGCGTGGCAACTACATGCCCGGAGGGCACTTCATGTTCCCGACGGGAACGCTTCATTTAAAAAACTTGCTGAAGCAAGTTTTTTCGGAAGGTGGATTTTATCGCGCTTCGCTTTGAGGGCTAAACCACAGTCCCCCGGACTGTGGTTTGGTCGCGATTTGCTCCTTTTGTCGCACATCGCTTCCACGCCCTGGTTCGAATCCACCTTGCAAAATCCCATACCAAAAACAAAAAGCACCTAAAGGCGCTTTTTGCTTTTTGGTGGGGGAAGGTGGATTCGAACCACCGAAGGCGAAGCCAGCAGATTTACAGTCTGTCCCCTTTGGCCACTCGGGAATTCCCCCATATGGTATTCGGTTTTTGCGAGCAGAGCCCGCTGGAGCTGGTGGACGGATTTGAACCCCCGACCTGCTGATTACAAATCAGCTGCTCTACCGACTGAGCTACACCAGCAAAGCGCCGCGACGCCTGACTATAATAACACAACGACTTTTCCTTGTCAATATTTTGAGGCAATTTTTTTGCAAGTAAATTTTCGCATGGCACCTGCTCCGGCGTTTAATTTATATCGGATAAGACATGTAAAAGTAAACCGTTTTTCCTGAAAATAAAGTATTCGAATGCTTGACAAAGGATAAAACCGTGCTATAATGAAAAACTGTCGGCGGGAGACCGTCGCGTGGCGAATGTCGCCATATGTGCGCCCGTAGCTCAGCTGGATAGAGTGACTGGCTACGAACCAGTAGGCCATGGGTTCGAATCCCCTCGGGCGTGCCAAAAGCTCGGCAAAAGGCCGGGCTTTTTTAAAAACATAAAAGGAGGTGAACAAAATAGGAATTTGGTCCAAAATATTCGGCGTCAATAAGGGATCCGGCAGCGGAAAACAGTCGGCGGCGGTATTTGTGGATTTTGAACACTGGTACATCTCACTCGAGAAGCTGTATGGAATTAAGCCGGATATCAAAAACTGGAGCAAGGAATTAAACGCTAAGTATGACGTCCGTGAAATGACTTTTTTCGCCGATTTTTCGGTGCAGGGCATGCAGAACGAGATATCAAAAATCAGAGAAGTCACCAACATGATCGTTCAGACCCAAAATACCAGCCACTATAAAAAAGATTTTACCGACTTTATCATGCTCGATTTGATTTACCAACGCGCCTTTGATCCCAGCAGCGCCGAAGTTTTTATCATTTTTACCGGTGACGGTCATTTCTCCTCGGCGGCACGTTTTTTAAAGAACAGATGTAACAAACAAGTCGGGATCTATGCGGTAAAGAACGCTTTCAGCAAACAGCTGCAGTCCATCGCGGACTGGAGCGTCGAAGTGGAAAAACCACCCGCGGCGGATCCGCTCGCAAATTATTACGAGATGATTTTGAAAAACTTCAAGTATCTCGAAAATCAAAACAAAAAAATGGTTTTGTCTTTTAATAAGACCGTACAGACGATTTCGGGAATCAATCACGTCCAGTATTCGAAAGTCCAGACCGCTCTGAAGACCCTGATGAAAAAAGGGTATGTCTTTCAGAAAAAGGATCACATCGATGGAAATCCGATTACGACACTTGCCGTCAACTGGGAATTGGTAAAACGCGACGGGTTCGAACCCGTGCAAAACTGATGAAAAGGGCGGATGCTCCGAAAACCGGAGCGGTCCGCCCCTTTTGTTTTTTCATAATCGACAAAAACACCTAAAAAGCGCGAAAGAATGGCCCAAATTATGCCGAAACTTGAAACAAATCTGGTCGAAGGACACGTCGGGAAGAAGCTGATCAAATTCGCTTTACCGTTTTTGCTGTCCAATCTGATTCAGTCGTTATATTCCATCGCCGATATGATTATCGTAGGGCAATTTAACGGAACTGCCGCGATGTCCGGCGTCAATATCGGCAGCCAGATCACGCTGCTCGTCACCAACCTCGTACTCGGCCTCTCGGTCGGAGGCACGGTTTTAATCGCGCAGTACCTGGGTGCTGGAAAACGGCAGGCCATCAAAGAGACCATCGGTACATTGTTCACGGCTTTGGGTGTCCTTGCGGTGATCATGACCGTAGTACCTTTGGCGATTAAAGAGCCGCTGCTCCGGTTGATTCAAACGCCGCAGGAGTCGTTTGCCGATGCAAACAGCTATTTTATGATCACAACGCTCGGAACGATCTTTATTTTCGGCTACAACGCACTCAGTGCGGTCATGCGTGGTATGGGAGACAGTAAAAATCCCCTGATTTTCGTTTCAATCGCTTGTATAGTCAATGTATTCGGCGACCTGCTTCTCGTGGCGGTCTTTCACATGGGCGCGGCGGGCGCGGCGATTGCGACTGTGTTTTCTCAGGCAATCAGCATGTTCTTATGTGTCATTTATTTAAAGAAAAACAATTTTGTCTTTGATTTCAGGCTCAAGTCCTTCGGATTCCACCCCGAGCGTCTCAAGATGATTTTAAAAATCGGCATTCCGACCTCCATACAAAATACACTCGTCAGCGTCTCGTTCCTGTTTTTGACGGCGCTGGTCAACACCCTCGGCGTCACGGCTTCAGCTGCGGTCGGCGCAGTCGCCAAACTCAACGGCTTTGCTATTTTGCCTGCGATCGCGATGAGCTCCTCGATCTCGGCGATGAGCGCTCAGAACCTCGGGGCGGGAGAGATCGGCCGTGCCAAAAAGACGATGGGCATCGGCATGTTGATTTCAATGTCCATGAGCGTTGTGATCTTCGCGCTGGTTCAGCTGTTCCCGGAGTTTTGTCTGAAGTTGTTTGACAATGATGCTGCGATGATCGCAAGCGGCGTGCAGTACCTGCGCAGTTTCAGCTTCGATTATTTGTTGGTGCCGTTCCAGTTCAGTATGATGGGCCTGTTCATCGGTTCGGGTCATACGACGTTTACGCTGCTGAACAGTGCGGTCGCTTCGCTGTTGGCCCGAATCCCGGCCTGTTATATTTTCGGAATCACGCTCGGATACGGTCTTTCCGGCATCGGGCTCGGAGCGCCGGTCGCAACCGCGGTCGGCGTCACGCTGAGTTTGATTTTCTACCTGTCCGGCCGGTGGAAGAAGATGACCATTATCCATAAAATCAACGGGGATAATCACGGGGAAGATTCATCGAATTTATTGATTTCATAGCGCACTTCATCTCTCGGTGTGACAAATGAATAATCATCACAGAACCGCCCGAATGACTTCCATATTCAGGCGGTTTGTGTTATGATGAATGCGATAAGCGTTGAAGGGGTGTTTGATATGGCTGAAAAAACAGTTCTGTCACTTGTACGCAGCGGCTGGAGCTTTGCACAAAACGGATGCTTTTTGAATTCCGGGGTTTCGCTTGAAGTAAACGGTGAGCTTATAAATTGGAATTCCGATATGAGTAAGACCATGAGCGGTATCGACTCCTCAGAAGGTTCTTATAAAGGCTATATCGGCACGATGGAGACCTCCGGTCTGATATTAACTCTCACGGCTTTGCAATTTAACGAATCGGGATATATCACCCAGCAATTAAAAATTGAGAACCGCACGGAGTCTGCGATTACCCTGGGGAAATGCTCGCTCTTTTCCGGTGATATTACTTTGGACGGCGGCAGACCCGCCGTTTTAAAGCAGTCGGGCTGGGTCATTGACAACGACGTGCGCTCCCTGCGCGAGGGCGAAACCATATCCTCCAAGACATTTTCTTTGCTGCTCAGCCGGGAGACCTGCAAGAGCATTCCGCTTTGTTTTCTGACTTTCGACCGCGCCACGACCGCAGGGGAACTGACTTTAATACATGGACAAATTAAAGGCACTCTATATTGTGATTTCGAGGGTTTCTCTCTGCTGCCCGGCGCGGTTCAAAACAGCGAGACCTTGTATATCGCCGTAGAATCGGATCCGTTTGCGGCTGCCGAACACTGGGCAGAGCGGGTCGCACGGCATTATCAACCCGTCTTCAACCCCACACCCTCCGTCGGTTGGATCGGCGGGTGGACCTGGCGCTGCGGGTTCACACAAGAACTTTATGAGGACTTGATTATCGAGAACATCGCCGCAATCGAGAAAAAGTTAACCGGGTTCGGAGTTAAAAACATCTGGATGAGCATTGCCAATTATAAAGACATGGTTCCGGGCAATTGGCTTGAACATAACCGCGAGCGCTTCCCGCACGGCTGGGAGTGGATTTTTGAGCGTATCCGCGAAAAGAAGATGTCGCCCGGCTTTTGGATCGCGCCTTTCTGGGTGCCGGATAAACTCTCTCCCACCGCAGAGCGGATGAAGGACTGCTTATTGAAAAAGGACGGCAAGGCGTTCAACAACGGTTATCACCTCGGCTACGGCCTTTCGCAGACCCTGCCGCCCGAGGAGCGGGTCAGTTTTCGCGCGCTCGACCCGAGCAATCCCGATGCCGTCGCTTATTTGAAAGAGGTCTTTACCGAGCTGCACCGGTTGGGCGTCCGTTATTATATGATCGACTTTCTGCATGTCGCCTCGGGCACCACGCCCGGGCATTTCCCCTATGATGAGTATTATGATACCGCCATGGTCAAGGGGCCGGAGGTCTACCGAAACGGCTTGAAGGCCATCCGGGAATCGGCAGGCGCCGATACCTGGCTGCTGTCCTCCACGGGCACGCTCATGCAGAATATCGGCTGCGTAGACGCCGTGCGCATCGGCTGTGATTTCGGTGAGGGCCGCCCTCTTTATCCCGAGATGCCGTTTTATCCCGCCATGTGCATGACGGATGATTTTGAATTGTTGAAAAAGGTGCTGTGGTCTTTCGCGGCGAGCTTTTTCACCAATCGGCGCTTTTACCACAACGACGCGTTCAACGTTATGACCGTCGATAAGCCCGTGCCTCGCAATGAGGCCGAGATCGTTGCGAGTTTCTTTGCGCTTTCTTCGGGGCCTGTAATGCTCGGTGACGACATCGCCACGATCGACGAAGAGCGGCTTGCCATGGTCAAAAAAGTGCTGCCGCAATATGACCGCAGCGCCGTCGCCGCCGACCTTTTTGACACTGATTATCCCGATTATCCCAAAGTGTATGTGCTGCCCGTCGAAAAGGGCTGGGAGTCCTATCGCGTCGTCGGGCTGCTCAATTTCGCAGACGAGCCGCTTTCGGTCGAGTTTCCGCTTGAAAAAGCGGGGCTTACCGGCGGAGAATATACACTGTTCGATTTTTGGAACGCCCGTTATTGCGGAAAAATTTCAAATACGCTGACCGCTTCGGTTCCGCCGCGTTCCATCAAGGTTTATAAAATTGCCCCTGTGCGCGAACACCC
>DAOPZJ010000046.1 GCA_035353335.1 Oscillospiraceae bacterium
ACCACATCCTCTTGAAATTGTTCCGTGATAACCCTCTGTTCTAGTCAAGACCCTATTTTAAATCCAACCGGGATCGCCGTTAATTCCGATCAAGGTCGGCCATACACTATCGAGCTGACCTTTTTCACTCGTCAGATATTTGACTGTCTTCCGCACCAACCCGTCTTCGGGTTGGCTCTTTAAAAACACGGCATAAAACTCAACTCTGAATGGATAATCGTTGTCTTCGTATGTCTTGCCGTCCACTGTGAAGGTTTGATCGTAGAACATCGCATGAATGCCGCCTCGATGATATAAAGATATCCCGTCAAATTCGAAGACAACTTTTGACCGAACGACGTTCTCGGTGTAACCGGGAGCGTCGTATTTTAACAACGGGAACAGATTGCGCATTGAGGCGGTCATATACGGCACAATACGTTGCATTTTCGCCTCGTCCCAATACATCGTTTCTCCCTTTAAATAAAGATCAAGCAGTTTTTGCGAAGATATATCCGTATGGAGACTTTGCTGTTTGGTGCAAACGACAAGCGCATCTTCAGCGAACTTTATAAATTCATATTTCTCGGGATATTTTATTAATCCATCGATTTTCGGTACGAGTATCAAATCGTATTTACCGCTCTCAAGACCCTTGTAACAATCCGCTGTACTCTGTACATCTATAAACTCATTTTCTTCGTAGGACCCTCCGGCTTTATGATAGCAAAGCTACGGTGCGACTCCCGCCGTGCTGGGATTCACGGCGATGTCGGGCAACGTTGCCGATTCCTTAGTCTTTTCGGTATAGATATACGGATCGGAGAAAAATTGATTATTTTCCGTCTCGACCAGTATGTAATTGTCAAAGGCGTATTTGTGCAGCGCCGAACCGGCGGAGGTGTGAATTTTTGTATTATAATTCACCGGAAAGCTGTCGGGCATTTCAATATCGCCGTTTAGAACATAAATGTCTGTTAAATCATAACAATTATTAAACGCGTTGTTGCCAACATAACAAACCGTTTCCGGAACTTGAGTTGAAGTCAAAGTACTCGAATCAAACGCCGAATGTCCAATTCGTTCCAATCCCTTGGATAAGGTGATTTCGGTCAACAAAGAATGATAAAACGCCTCGTCGCCGATCTCCTTAACGCTCTCCGGCACTGTATAAACGCCTGTGCGCTCTTTTGGAAACATATATAAAACCGTCATTTCGCGATTGAACAATATCCCATCCACTACGGTCAAATAGGGATTTTGGGGTTCAACCTCTAAGGACAGTGGACTTTCCCGCCACCGCCAGAGCAATCCGGTCGGGAAAAAGCTTACATCCGACCCGAGTATGATTTTTTGGATTTTCATAAGAGCTTGCTCGCCGTTTTCTTCCCCGTATATGCCAAATCCCTTTACGGTGTGTCCGTCCAACTTACCCGGCAATGTCAGTATTGCGCCGTTTCCGAACCATGCGGTAATAACGGCGTTTCCGGATTCGTCAAGTCGGTATTCAAATTCTCCGCTTTTTGCAGTTACAATCTTTGAGACTAATCCTGGCAAAGGCTTGAGCGGTTTCACATATTTTGATGGAGTTGACGGTTCAAACGCGGGCACAGAGGGGCGAGACCAAACCGAGACCGATTGAACCGAGCAGCCGGCCAGAAACACTAAAATCATAAAAATCGCAATGATTCTTTTCATAAATTCCCTTCCCCGGTGCGCAACAAACGGCTTATTCTTTGTCCAATAAATCAGTGATCCTCTTCCCGTTTACGGTAAACCCAACAAGTTTGCAATTCGAAATTTTCATGTTTGTCAAATTACAATCGGATATCTTGCCGTCTGACAAATTTATATCGCTAAACTTGAATCCGCGCATATTGATGTTGGAAAACTCACTGTTTTCAAGGTTCAAATCATTTAAAAGAGCTCCGCTCATATTGCTATGTTCGATTTTAATCCGCTGCGGTTCGTTTTTCGGAACAGCTTCGCCGTCAAATCCGATGAAAGTCGTGATTTCCTCAATCGGCCTGCGCGGGGTTTTGGGCGATTCATTGACCGCATATCCGACCGGAATCACGGCAACCGGGCGGAAGTTTTTGTCCAAATTGAGTACGTCCGAAACGGCTTGTTCGTCAAATGCTCCGCACCAACAGGCGGCAAGGCCTTCGTCTGCTGCACAGAGAAGCAAATTCTCTATCGCGGCGGCGGTGTCCTGAATGCTATATAAACTACGACCTCTTTCACCGTATCGGGCACTTGTCCTCCCAAGGTCGGCGCAAACGACGATATTTACGGGTGCTTCCGAAATGAAATGCTGTCCGCCGGAGGATTCGAAAATCTGTTTCTTGACTGCCGCATCCCTTATCACATAGAAATGCCACGGCTGACGGTTACCCCCGCTCGGCGCAGACCGCGCGGCGTCCAATAACAGTGTAATCTTTTCAATCGGCACTTCGTCCGCTTTGAAATTTCGGATGCTTTTCCTTTTCCATGCGAGTTCGTTAAAACTCATAATCAACCCTCCAAATTTCATTTAACATAACATATCTGTATAATATTAACAACGTCATGGTAATAAAACAGCGGCAATCTGCCGCCGGTTTATCCGATATTATAGTCCCTGCATCTGCTTGATCTTCATGAGGTTGACGCGCGTGCTGCGGTCGGCTTCGTCGAGCTTCATTGTGATTGCGCGAATCGTCGACATAAAATTCGGAATCATGACGTATTCGAGGGCGTTGACGCGCCTGCGGGTGCGCTCGATCTCCTTGGCCATCAACTGGCAGCTTTTTTCGACCTCGGCCAGTTTGATCAATTTTACAAACACCGCCTGCAACCGTTCGAGAGCAAAATCCAGTTCCGCGGAGGTCTGTGCAAGGCCGTAAGGCAGCGCCGTCTCGACGTTTTCGCGCTTTAATTCAAACACGGGCGTGTTGACGCTCATGACGTTGCGTGTGCTGACCTCAACCGAAACGCTCTGCATCGGAAACAGCAGCGCCGACTCCAGTCCCGCCGCGCTCATGACTGCGCTGGCGATGACAAAGTTGCCGAATGCAGCCGAGAGCTCCTTTTCGACCTCAAGCCGCAGTTCGCGGTTCTGGCGTACCAGTTCGATGAACTTTTTAACCAGTTCGTCCTGTTTGTCTTTGAGCAATTTATGACCCCGTTTTGCGGTGGTAAGCCGTCGCTTGAGCAGGGTCAACTCCATTCGGGTCGGGCTTACGTTGGTGACGGGCATCGGATCAGTCCTTCTTCGGGTAATATTTCTCGATGTAAACTTCTTTGATACGCTTTAACTCGGATTTCGGGAAGATGGTCAGCAAATCCCAACCGATGTCGAGGGTCTGATCGATGGTTCGGTCCTCGGTTTCGCCCTGTCCGACATAGCGTTTCTCAAACGCGTCGGCGAACTTGGCATAGAACTTATCCATCTCGGACAACGCGCCTTCGCCCAAAATGACGGCGAGTTCCTTGGCTTCTTTGCCGCGCGCGTAAGACGAGAACAGCTGGTTCATCAGACCGTCGTGATCCTCACGGGTCTTTCCTGCGCCTACGCCCTTTTGCTTCAGACGCGAAAGCGACGGCAGCACGTCGACCGGCGGCAGAATGCCCTTGCGGTAGAGGTCGCGGGACAAAATGATCTGCCCCTCGGTGATATAGCCGGTCAAGTCCGGGATCGGGTGGGTTTTGTCGTCCTCGGGCATCGACAGAATCGGAATTTGGGTGATCGAGCCGGTGCGTCCGCGCACACGGCCCGCGCGCTCGTAAATCGAGGCGAGGTCGGTATACATATAGCCCGGATAGCCGCGGCGGCCCGGAACCTCTTTGCGGGCGGCGGAAATTTCACGCAGCGCCTCGCAGTAGTTGGTGATATCGGTCAAAATGACCAGCACGTGCATGCCCATCTCATAGGCCAAAAATTCGGCGGCGGTCAGTGCCATACGCGGGGTCGCGACGCGCTCGATAGCCGGGTCGTTGGCCAAATTCATAAATAACACCGTGCGGTCGATGGCGCCGGTGGCGCGAAAGTCGCTGATAAAATAATCGGCTTCTTCATATGTGATACCGATGGCGGCAAAGACGACGGCGAACTGGGTATCGGTGCCCAAAACTTTTGCCTGACGGGCGATTTGGGCGGCGATACGCGAATGCGGCAGACCCGAGCCGGAGAAAATCGGCAGTTTCTGGCCGCGCACCAGCGTGTTCAGTCCGTCGATCGACGAGATACCGGTCTGAATGAACTCGGACGGGAAGTCGCGGGCGGCCGGGTTGATCGGGCGGCCGTTGATGTCGAGCCGCTCTTTGGCGATGACCGGTGCGCCGCCGTCACGCGGGTTGCCGAGTCCGTCGAAAACGCGCCCGAGCATATCTTCCGAAACGCCCAGCTGCAAACTCTTGCCCAAAAACCGTACGCTGCTGTCGCGCAGGTTGATGCTCTGCGAACCTTCGAACAGCTGGATCAGCGCTTTATCTCGGTTGATCTCAAGCACTCTGCCGCGGCGCTTGTCGCCGTCCTGCGTCGTGATCTCGACCAGTTCGTCGTATTTGACGCCCTCGACCTGCTCGACCAGCATCAGCGGCCCGACGATTTCGCGGATGGTTTGATATTGCTTATACATCGGTTTACCTCCTTACTTGGTCTCGCCGAGCGTTGCCGCGGTCTGGCGGCGGAGGTCGTCGGCGATGCGGTCGAATTCCTTGATATCGTCTTCCGAAATATCTTTTTCACGGGCGAGGTCATGCAGCACCGGCATCGCCATGATGTCGGATAAAAGCGCGCCTTTGGCAACCGCTTCTTCGCCCAGTTCATAGAATAAAATCTCGTTGCGCAGCATCTTGTACATCTTGTGCGCCGAGCAGTAGCTGTCGGTGTCAGAGAAGGAGTTTTGCTGCAGATAATCCTCGCGCAGCGACCTTGCGGCCTCGAGGCGGAACTGATCCGCTACGGACAGCGAGTCGATACCGACCAGACGGACGATTTCCTGCAATTCAGCCTCGACTTGCAGCAGCCGCATGGCTTCGGTGCGAACCCGCACCCAGTCGGAACTGACGTGATTTGAAAACCAGTCCTCCAACCGTTCCAGATACAGCGAATAGCTATTGAGCCAGTTAATGGCCGGGAAGTGACGACGGTAGGCCAGCGCGTAGTCGAGACCCCAGAAGACCTTGACAATGCGCAATGTCGCCTGCGTGACCGGTTCGGACAAGTCGCCGCCCTGCGGGCTGACCGCACCGACAACCGTCAGCGAACCCTCACGATTGTCGCTGCCCAAGCATTTGACTTTTCCGCTGCGCTCATAAAACTCGGCGGCGCGGCTGCCGAGGTAAGCCGGGTAGCCCTCTTCGCCGGGCATTTCTTCCAAACGACCCGACATCTCGCGTAAAGCTTCCGCCCAGCGGCTGGTCGAGTCGGCCATCAGCGCGACCGAATAACCCATATCTCTGAAATATTCCGCAATCGTGATGCCGGTATAAATCGACGCTTCACGCGCCGCGACCGGCATATCCGAGGTGTTTGCGACCAGAATCGTGCGCTTCATCAGCGACTCGCCGGTTTTCGGGTCCTTTAATTCGGGGAACTCGTTCAAAACATCGGTCATCTCGTTGCCGCGCTCGCCGCAGCCGATATACACGACCACTTCGGCGTCGGCCCACTTGGCCAACTGGTGTTGAACAACCGTCTTACCGCTGCCGAACGGACCCGGGATGCAGGCGGTACCGCCCTTTGCGACTGGGAAGAAGGTGTCGATGATGCGTTGTCCGGTGATCATCGGCACCAGCGGCGGTAGTTTTTCAACATAGGGCCGTCCGATACGAACCGGCCATTTTTGGAGCATCTGCAGCTGCCTGTCGCCCACTGCGGTCGTGATAACCGCTACCGGCTCGACGACCGTAAAACTGCCCTCTTCGATTTCTTTAATTGTGCCCTCGTAACTCTTGGGCACCATAATTTTATGGGTGATGATCTCGGTCTCGCGCACCGTGCCGATGATGTCACCCTGAACGACCTTGTCGCCCTTTTTGACGGTCGGGACAAAATCCCACTTCTTTTGACGGTCGATCTTGTCGACGGTGATGCCGCGCCCGATAAAGTCGCCGCTTTTTTCGCGGATGACCTCCAGCGGACGTTGAATCCCGTCATAAATTCCTCCGACGATGCCCGGAGCAAGCTCGACGGAAAGGGGTTCGCCTGTGGTCTCGACCGGCTCACCCGGCCCGAGCCCCGAGGTCTCCTCATAGACCTGGATGGATGCGTTAGCGCCGCGCAGTTCAATGACCTCTCCCACGAGGTGTTGATTGCTCACGCGCACCACGTCATACATTTTTACGTCGTCCATGCCGTCGGCGACCACGAGCGGCCCCGAGACCTTTGTAATTGTTCCGGCCATATTTGTTGATCCTTTCCTGTGTGAAAACTCGCGTAGGACAATGATTATTGCTTAAATATATCGGTGCCGATGGCGCGCTCGACGCTCGCCTTGACCGCCGCAAGCCCTTTTCCGGTGCTGCCCGCGTTATTCGGGATCAAAATCAGCGCCGGAGTCGTCTTGTTGCGGTAGGCGGCGAAGACGGGTTCCATTTTCTCCGCCAGCGGTTCGGTGATAAAAATGATTGCATAATGTTCTTTTTCGAATTCGGCGATCTTGCGAGAAGCCTCGCGCTCGTCGAAAGTGGCAAACACAGTCACGCCCAGCGCGTTAAACGCCAAAATCGAATCCCGATCGCCGATGACTGCAATTTTTCCCGTCATGCTCTATCCTCCTAAAACAGTTGGCGCAGACGCTGCCGGATAACCTCGGGGCGCATCCCGTTGATCTTGCCCACAAGGATGATCCGCAGCTGGGCGATCTCGGTCAGCTTGGCCGCCACATAGCCCATAAGCAGCTCAGGTCCGAAAGCGATCTTCTTGCCCGCGCGCACTGTTTCCGTCAGATAGTCGTCGCAGTCGCGCTCGAACGCGGTCAGATCCCCCTCACCCGCGCTTTTGGATAGTCCCGCATACGAGGTGAAGCCGAGCTTTTTCGAAAGCGCGTCGGTGCTGTCGAAGCAGTCGTCAAAAAACTCCACGGGCAGGGTTCCGCCCTCGATGAACACTGCGTAGAAAGCGCCTCTGCCGCCGGTGCGCGTCCTCAAAAAATCACGGAGGTTGGCCAGATCGATGCTGACACGCACATAGTTTCTAATAAAATCATTGCGGCACTTTTTGGCGTATTCCGACTGCGCGGTATACTGCGCCCGGTCGAGGGTCAAATCGATCACGCTGACCGACGAACCCGCCGAGAGGGCTTTTCGCACTGCGGCGACCGCTTCTCCGACGGCATGCGGATACTTAGAAAAATCGCCGTCTTCAAAGGCGTCTCTGAGCATCGGCGGCTCGTAAATACCGAGTGCCGACATCAACCGTGCCGGGTCTTCGCCGAGTTTTTCACATCGCAGCAGCACTTTCAAATTAAAGATATCATAAGCAATCAGGTACAGATCAGCCAGCGCCTTGTCCGGGCAGACCTCGCGGATGTACGAAAGCACCGCCCGCGTCTGCGCGGTCAGCATGCCTTCGAACTCCTCCGGCTTTTGCAGCACATCGGCGCTCTCGGCATAGACCGTTCCGGACAACGCCTTAAGAGCCGACGGCGCGTCGGATGCTTCCGTCAGCTGTTCGAGCTTTGCCCGTGAAAGCAGTTTATTTTCCAACTCCGCGGTTCTTGCGACCGCGTAATAGTACCGTTCGCTCACTGTATCTGTGTTCTCCTATCAAAACAGGATTTTTGCAATTTGAGCCTCGATTTTATCGCGGTCAAGCTCCAGCGCGGCCTCGAAAGTGCAGACCTGACGACTGTTTTTGCCCTGTACGATAAATCCGTCGGCAATCTCGGAAGTGAATGTGCCGAGTATGACTTTTTTGCCTGAAAGCGCGGCGTTCATCTTGCCGATGATGCCTTCTCCGAGTTTGGCTTTGGCGTTTTCGGACAACCGAATCTGTTCGCCGCCCTCGATCGTGCACTGCGCAAACAAGTCCAAAATCGCCTTTTCGTACTCAGCGGGGTTGAATGCAGCAATCCGCTTGACGGCCTCGTCGCAGACGCGGTCGATCAGCTCTTTTTTCGCGGCCAGCATTTCTTTGCGCACGGCAAGGGAGGCGTTAGACGCGGCGATTCGTTGTTTTTGGGCGCGTACGGCGGTCATCTTGGCATCAGTCTGTGACTTCAGCTCGGCGATTTTTACTTCATTTTCCCGCTTGATGCGAGCCGCTTCGACTTTTGCCGCAGCCAGCATACGCTCGCTCTGGGCTGCGCCGTCGGCCTCGATTTTATTCTTAATGCTCTCGATTCCGCTCATAAATTTCAGACCTTGATACCGAGCCACATCAGAACCGACGCGATCAACGCCAGCAGCGCGTATGTCTCGACGATCGCCGCCATTGTAACTGCTCTGGAGCTGCTCTCAGGACGTTTGGCGACGAGAGCGCATCCGCTTGCGCCGACTTTTCCTTGGTAGATAGCCGAAAACAGACCGACGATGCCGACCGGCATACCGGCCAGTAGAAACATCATGCCCTGTTCCAACGAGAGCGCTGCGAGATTGCCCGAGAAAACGCCGATTTTGACCCAGATCAAGACCGCCACGATGAAGCCGTAAAGGCCTTGGGAACCAGGCAGAAGCTGAAGAATCAAAACTTTTGCAAACTTTTTCGGGTCCTCGGTGACAACGCCTGCTGCCGCCTGGCCCGCAATTTTGACGCCCAATGCCGAACCGATTCCTGCGATTGCCGCCGCGATGAACGAACCGATGAACGCCAGCACAACGCCGGTGAATACAGGTTCGGAAGCCGCGGTTGTTATGATGCTTTCCATTTTTAAACCTCCGTGTTGATGTGTTATGTTGAACGGGTTTACCCGTTACAGCCGTTACTTGATTTCGATATATTGCGTGTTTCTGGCCAACGGTACAAACTCGTCGCCGTTGCCCCCGAAGAATTTGCCGAAAAACTCGACATACTGCAGGCGGCTGGTGTGAACGTAGGCCGACAGCAGCGAAAGTGAGAAGTTGAGCGCATGTCCGATCAGCAAAACGATAACCATAAAGATGATGCCGAAAACGCTGGTTCCGACAAGACCGGACATCATATTAAAGACCCAGGCGATAATACCCGAAGATAAGCTCAGAGCAAAAAGGCGTGTATATGACAGTGCGTCACCGACGAATCCGAAGATATTATAAAGTGATCCGAGGCCGCCGCCGAGTTTTCCGAACAACCCTTTGGACGAGCGCCCCTGCGTCAGCACCAACACGACCGCGGAACCGATCGCAGTCCATTTTCCGATGGTTCCGATCAGAGCACCCGTATCACCCGGAATCGCCATTGGCCCCGCCAGCATGAGAATTCCGACGATCAGCAGCATCCAAAAACCCTGATCGAAAATCGCGGCAAAGACCTTGCCTTGTTTGATGTTTTTTAATGCAAGTGCGATATAACCGCTGAACATGTGTACGATGCCGATGCCGATGGTAAAAACCATTGTTTGCAGCGGAATTTCCAATTGAATCGGCATGCCGGTCGAAGAGGTGACGGGAAGCAGCGGAGGAATAACAGAGGTTCCGAACCAACTCCCGAAAATGACACCTGAAAGAATCGCACCCAGTCCCCCGGCTAAAAACACGCCCATATTCTTGCGCATGCCGGGTTTCGGGTGCAAAAACAACAACACTGCGCCGCAGGCAAGCGATAAGATTATGCCGTATCCCGCATCTCCCAGAATTAATCCGAAAAACAACGAATAAAAAACCGCCACCAATCCGTTGGGGTCAACATCACGATAATTCGGGTGTGAAAACGAATCTGTCACGGACTCAAAAGGCCGTATGATTTTATTATTTCGCACGAGCACCGGGGGCTCGTCCTCTTCGGTTACCTCGGAAAACTCCACCACGACATTATCAGTAACCTCGGCAATTGCCTTTTTCAGCGTCTCTGCGCTCTCGACGGGAACCCAGCCATCGGCGGCGAAACAGCGCATTGTGTCCTCGGATAATGCTTTTGCGTCGAGCAGCCCGCCTTTGATGGCGGTCAGGTCGCTCATGTTTTCAAAATAGTCTAATAAATCACTACTGCCCGCTTCGGCCTCAATCGATTCCTTGTCCCGTTCAAGTTCGACGATCTCTTTTTTCAACCGTTCGGTCTCGGCCTCGGCTGTGTCAGTAAACTCGGAAAAATCCACCTTGGCCCAGTTGAAGCGTTTGGCGGTCTCGTCCCACGCCGAAACGGAGCTCTTGTGCGCAGCAATAATATAATATGTATTTTCGGCATCTGCGTACACTTCCTCAAAAACGATCCCGTCGAGCCGGTCGATTTCGGCGGCAAAACCCGCGCTGTCGCGCTGTAAAACAGAACCTGCAGCAACCAATGCAGAATCGGTATCACGTATCTCGGAAAGCGGCATTTTTACCGGAAGCCAGGGAAATAGCGCCGCAATCATTGATTCGGCGCGCTCCCGCTCGCCGTTTATTTCACAAAGGCGGCTCTCGTATTCCCGCACTTTTGCCACAGCTTTTTCAAGCTGTTTTTCATCTTTTGCTAAAACGGCTGCGGTCTTTTCATCGACCGGGCGCGCCACAACGTCAAGCGAAGCAAGCAAGCTTCTGGTCACAACGCGGTATTTTGAGAGAAAATCGATGCAAAAGTCGATTTCGGTTCGATTAGACATATGAATCTCGACCCGCTTCATCTTTTCGGCGTCGCGGGTCTCCCCGATAAATTGGATTTTGCCCAGCCGCTGCAATTTTTCTAAAATCTCGTCCTGTTCGTTTAAGAGTCCCAGAATCGAGACCTTTTTCATCTCGACGATCATTTTGCGACAAGCTCTCCGATCACGATTTTTAAGGCTGCCTCGATGTTTTTCTCAGCACATTCCATCGTCTCGGCGATTTTCTGCCTGCCGTTTTGTATCTCTTGATCCAAAGCCGCCGCACTCTCACGCTCGGCCTGAAAAGTGCCCTCGATCAGTTGTTTATGCGTAAGATCGAAAGCCTCATCATATTTTTTAATCGCCTCAGCCCGAGCCGTTTCCACAATTTGATCGGCTTCACGCTTTGCCGCTTCCACCTGTTTGCGGACGGCTTCTTCGGCCTGTTTGACCTGGGCGACAAGTTCGGCGTTCATGCTAAGATTTCCTTTCGTCATTCATTTCCGACGCGGGTAATTCGGTGATCAAAACCTTTGCGATTCTGAGGTTGTCAACTTCCTCGATCGTGAATCTCAGGCCCGCAGTCTCAATTTCCGTGCGTTCACCTGCGGCAGGAATATGCCCGAGCTGCGACAGCAACAGACCGCCCACCGTGTCGTAATCGCCCTCCGGAAGCTCCACATCGAGCAGGTCCTCCAAATCGGTAAGGGTCATGCTCCCGTCGACTTCATAAGTATCTTCGCCGGTTTTGACGAATTCGTCTTCCTCGTCGTCATATTCGTCGCGCATATTGCCGACAATGCTCTCGAGCAGGTCCTCGATGGTCACGAGCCCCGAAGTACCGCCGTATTCGTCGACGACGATGGCAAGTTGGATACGGCGTCCGGTGAGTTCTCGGAACAATTCACTCAAGCTGACCGATTCGGGTACAAAAAACGGAGGCCGCATGACTTTCTCGGCGTTGATATCGGCCGGCAGCTTTTTCCCGACATATTTTAAGAGGTCTTTAACGTAGACAATTCCGATAATGGTGTCGATGTCGTCGCGGTAAACGGGAAGACGTGAATATCCCTCTTCAATGGCGAGTTTCAAAACCTCATCAACGGTATCGGTATTCTCGACGGCGCAAATCTCGGTGCGGTGGGTCATGACCTCGGCTGCGACACGGTCGTCAAATTCGAAGACGTTATTGATCATCGCCTTTTCGCTGTCCTCGATCACGCCTTTTTCCTGCCCGACATCGACCATCATCCGAATTTCTTCTTCGGTCACCTGTTCGTCGTTCTCACCGGGGACCACGCCGAAAATGCGTGCGAACCCTCCCGCCGCCCATTTGACAAAAGCGGTCATGGGATAATTCAGGTTTGAAACCAATTTGAGCCAACCGGAAAAGCTCAATGCGATCTTTTCACAGTAATGCGCGCCGAGCTTTTTCGGAAACCAATAGCCGAATGTCAGATAGACAACGGCACTGATGAAAAACAATAACAGCGACGATAGAACCGAAGCGAATCCGCCTGCATTGATAAACCAAACGGTGACGCCCGCAGAAAACGCAGATAAAGTACAAACGACAAAAGCGAGTGCAAGCATGATGCGCCCGGTGTCCAAGCTATCGTAAAATCGGGACGGTTCCGAGGTCATCCTGATAATGCTCTGAGCCGATCTTTTACCTTCCTCAGCCAGCTTTTTCAGCCGGGAATCGGCAATGGTGACCGCCGCGGTCTGAGCCGCGCAGGTGAAAAACGCGAACAGCAGAAATGCGATTGCGGTGATACACCACCATATATCGCCTTCTATTTGAAATTCCTCCAATAAAATAGAATAAGGTCATTGCATTTCATTTGCATACTAACCTTATTATATTCTATCTCATATGGTCAGAATTGTCAACGATATAGACGCCGTCTTTTGCATCTGCGGTCATCAAAAACACATCCTCGGGCACGAGTCCTTTACTTTGCAGCAAATCGCGGAGCCACTGTTCGTTGCGGCCGTAAAATTTCAAGCCGTTCGGATTGATTTTCCCGTCAGCAATCACGACCGCCGGAATTCCGTCCTCACAGCGGTCTTTTTTTAAAAAAATCGACATATGTCCGTTGGTCTCAAGCACGATACAGGAGAGTTCCCCGGGATTCGGGCAGCCCGTTTGGCGCATCCCCTCGCAGATATCCTCGACGGTGATGCGCTGCCTGTGCATCTCGGTATGATCGATCTTGCCCATGTTCATCAAAAAGCTCGGGGAACCGTAAAAGAATTTATTGATCCGCGGGCTTGCGAGCGTCAGCGCCGACATTCCGAGTTCCAACACAACCAGCAGTCCAACCGCCGCCAGAGCTTTTAAAAATGGCATGGTCTCGTTAATCAAGGGCTCGGTGGCAATTTGGGAGATGATGATCGTGATGGCGAGTTCCGGAACTTGAAGCTGCCCGACCTGCCGCTTGCCCATGATGCGCACCGCCGCGATAATCGCAACGAACGCACCCGCCGTCTTCAACAGAAAAATCCACAAAAATTACCGCCTCCCAAGGTTTAGGTTGACCTCGGAAAGCGGCGATTATACTTTATGTAAATGAGCAGTTGCCAGTTGCCGCAGGTAATAGGTAATAGTAAATAGTGAAAAGGTGAGGTACCGCGCGGCGGGATATTTAAAAAATCAATCTTTGCATGAGCATATCAATTTACACTTGCTTTATTTCGGTTACTTCACAAAGGTGCGGTAAATGGCGTTGATGGCCGGTTCGAAACTGCTTTCCTCAACGCCGATGATGATGTTTAACTCACTGCTGCCCTGGTCGATCATGCGTACGTTGATGCCCTCTCCGGCGATGCAGCGGAAAATGCGTGCTGCAGTGCCGATGGCGCTCTTCATTGCGCGTCCGACGACCGCAATCAGCGCAAGCCCGCGTTCGAGCCGGATCACATCGGGCTGTGCGGTGATCATCATCTCATCCATGATCTTTTTTTCGAGACCTTCGATATCCTTTTCGCTGACGATCACACACAGTGAATCGATGCCCGACGGCATATGTTCAAAGCTGACATTGTTATTCTCTAAAACCGAAAGCACCTTCCGGCCGAAGCCGATCTCGGCGTTCATCATCTCTTTCTCGATGATGAAGATACAGAAGCCCTTTTTACCTGCGATTCCGGTAATGACATTCTGTAAATCCGTTCGGTCGGTATGTGCGACGATCATCGTACCGGGCGCATCGGGGTCGTTGGTGTTTCGGATGTTGATCGGGATGCCGCTCTCGCGCACCGGAAAAACCGCGTCCTCGTGCATAACCGTCGCGCCCATATAGGCGAGCTCGCGCAGTTCGCGGTAGGTGATCGTGCTGATCGTGCGCGGGTGGTCGACGATGTGCGGATCGGCCATCAAGAAGCCGGACACATCTTTCCAGTTTTCATATAGATCCGCACCCGCAGCCCTCGCTACGATGGAGCCGGTGACATCGGAGCCGCCGCGTGAAAAAGTTCTGACAGTCCCATCGGGCATAGCTCCGTAAAATCCGGGAATCACGGCGTACGGGCAGCCCGAGAGCCGTTTCGAAAGCACGGAAATGGTGGTTTTGGGATCGTAATTGCCCTTTTCGTCAAAGAAGATGACCTCGGCGGCGTCGATAAACTCAAAACCGAGCAATTTCGACATCACAAGTCCCGACAGATATTCGCCGCGGCTCGCGACATAACACTCCGGATGCTTGATATCGGAAGCGAGAGCCCTTTCGATGTCTTTGCGTTTCTCGGACAAATCGAGCGTTATGTCCAATCCCGCGATGATCTCGTCATACCGCGCGAAAATATCGTCCAGCACTTGCATGCGGTCTGTTTCTTTTTTGGCAAGCGACAGCAGCAGATCGGTCACTTTGATATCAGCCCCGAAGCGTTTGCCCGGAGCGGAGGGGACGATGTACCGGCGGTCGGGGTTTTGCGCGATGATTTGCGCCGCCTTTTTAAATTGTTCGGCGTCGGCTAACGACGTTCCGCCGAATTTCGCCACACGGATATGTCTTTCCTGCATTTGCGCCTGCTCCATTATAGAATTACGGCGTGGTATGCCGCAGTTATCATTACATTATATTCGGAATTTTAAACAGAGTGCTCATATTAATATAGTATGAACCGCCGGCCTCATAGGGTCGTTCCTATGAAAACAAATCAAAGCAGTTCCGCCGAGGCCTTGTCAAGATACAAAATCCAATCGGCTTTTTGTTTGAGCAGCGTCGCCGGTACTGTTGGGGACAACTCGCCGTAAACAGTATTTTTAACTGCGGCAGCCTTGACTTTATGCGGCACGATCGAGATGATCCGATCGCTCCTCATGATCTGTTTCGGAGTCATCGTGATAGCCTGCTTCGGGACGTCGCCGACAGTGGCGAACCAGCCCTCGCCGACTTGTTGGCGTTTGCAGGCGTCGTCAAGATTGACCACAATGTAGGCCTCGTCATTGTCAAAATCGGCCGGAGGGTCGTTGAACGCGATATGCCCGTTTTCGCCGATTCCGATCACGCCGAGATCAATTGGCGCTTCGCGCAGTTCTTTTGTCAGTTTGACAATATTGGCTTTTACGTCGCCCTCGCCGTTGACAAAATGCGCAGCCTTGAGCGGCACTTTCCCGACGAACCGCTCGGTCAGATATTTTCGGAAACTCGCAATATGAGTAATCGGCAGACCGACATATTCGTCGAGATGGAACATCTCCACTTTCGTCCAGTCGACCGGTTGTTTGATCAGATTTTCGAACATTTGAAATTGAGACGCACCCGTCGAGAGCAGAATCCGCGCGCAGCCCTTGATTGCGATTGCCGCATTAATCACTCGCGCCGCTTCTTCGGCTGCGGTTTTTCCGAGCTGTTCGGGTGTGTCGCTGACTGAGATTTTCATGTTTTAATGTCCCTTCGCAGAGGAGCTTGAAAACTAATCTTTCAAGCTTATCCTCAAAAATGAAATACGCAACGAATTATAACACACAATGAAGCGGTTGGCAACTAAAAAGCAACGCAGACCCGAGCCCGTCTGCCCGCAAAAAACCGTCCCGAACGAAGTTCGTTCGGGGCAGGAAGTCATATTGAGATATAAGGATTTATTTTTTAGTGGGAGAATGCTTTTCGGATATATCGCTTTGCGCTGAAAACTTTCAACTTTTGACTTTTATTCTACATCTTGCAAAGCATCGTAGCCTTCTTCTCCGGTGCGTACTTTGACGATGTTTTCAACGTCATAAACAAAGATCTTTCCGTCGCCGATATTGCCGGTATAAAGGACCTTCTTGGCGGTTTCGATTACTGTGCGGACGGGCACTTTACTGATGACGATTTCGACTTTGACTTTGGGCAACAGATGCGTTTCAATTTTAGCGCCGCGATAAAATTCCAGATGCCCTCCCTGTGCGCCGTACCCAAGAACATTCGACACCGTCATGCCGGTGATGCCGATCTGATCCATTGCCTCTTTAAGCTGTTCGAATTTGCTCTGCTTGGTAATAATCTCAACCTTAGTGAATTTTACGCCGCTCGAGATTTTTCCTTCATTCTTCTTAACCTGAACAGGAAGAGCTTGCTCGACGGGAACCGTGCCCGTGACAGTTGTTTTTATTCCTTTAAACGATCCAGCCGTTTCGTTATATTCGATGGTGACAAAGTCGGGATAAGCGTGATTGCCGTGTTCGCCGACATCAAGACCTTCGATCTCCTCCTGCGCTGTCACGCGTATTCCCATCGTCACTTTGATCAACAGCCAGATACCGACCGATGCAGCAAAAACAAATGCGCCGACCGAAAGTACACCCAAGGCCTGTTTACCGAGCAGATCAAAACCGCCCCCGAAAAACAAACCGTTCTGTGTGGCAAGGCCTACGCCCGCTTCGGAGAACAAACCGACAAACAGGGTACCGAGCACACCGTGCACCAAGTGCACCGAGAGTGCTCCGACCGGGTCGTCGAGCTTCATACGATCGAAGAACAAAACCGAAAGCACCACTATAATTCCTGCGACAGCACCGATGATAATTGAACTGGTGACGCTGACATACGCGCAGCAAGGGGTAATTGCGACAAGACCCGCCAGCAGCCCGTTGATCGACATCCCCAGATCGGGTTTGCCGATGATAATCCACGAAGCCGCTGTTGCCGTTAAAACAGCGATGATTCCGGCGGTATTCGTGGTCACAACGATGTGCGAAATCGACATGGGTTCCGCCGCCATTGTGGAACCGGGGTTAAACCCAAACCATCCGAGCCACAGAACAAACGCACCGATAGTGGCTAAACTCATGTTGTGCCCCGGAATCGCATTGACTTTTCCGCCTTTGCCGTATTTTCCGATACGCGGTCCCAAAAGTATCACACCCGCAAGCGCCGCCCATCCGCCGACCGAGTGCACCACCGAGCCGCCCGCAAAGTCGAGCATTCCGAGCTTGGCTAAAAATCCGCCGCCCCAAATCCAGTGACCCACGATAGGATAGACGAACATGGTCAGGAACAGAGAAAAAACGATAAACGAGATGTACTTGATACGCTCTGCCACAGCACCCGAAACAATGGTCGCGGCTGTCCCGCAAAATACCAGCTGGAAGAAAAACTTTGCCCAAAGCGGAATTCCGGTCCAGGCGATCGAGGAATATACGCCTTGATAAGCATCCCCGACAGCAGGTGAGTTATCCGCTCCGCCCACCATAAACAGACCTTTTAGACCGATGAAGCCGTTGCCGTCCCCGAACATCAACCCCCAGCCTAAAATTAAAAAGCCGAGTGACGAGACCGCGAACACGATAAAGTTTTTGGATAGAATATTCACTGCGTTTTTTTGACGTGCAAGACCGCTTTCAACCGCGGCAAAGCCGAGGTTCATAAAAAAGACCAAGGCGCCGGTGATAATAACCCATAAGGTATCGAGTATAACCTGAGTGTTCATATTTTCCCTTCTCTCTGTAAAAATAGACAACAAAAAAAGCCGCGGGTATAAAACCCACAGCCCCTTTGCTGTCGATGAGCACAGTATATCCGATGTTTTTTAAAAAGTCAACTGATTTTTATGTTTTACTTCCCGATAAATTCCGCAATTTCGAATTTAAGAAACAACCGTCTCATGACCGGCGGTGACCAATTTGTAATAAGCCCCCCGTTTTGCCATCAGTTCCTCATGGTTTCCGCTTTCAATGATCTTTCCGCTGTCGATATACATGATCTTGTCGCAGTCGCGGATCGTCGAAAGCCGGTGCGCGATCAGAAAACTGGTCCTGCCTTTGAGCACCGCTGAAATACCTCTTTGCAGTTCCCGTTCGGTCTTGGTATCAATCGAGCTTGTCGCTTCATCCAGAATTAAAATCTTCGGATCGCTGATGATGGTTCTCGCAAAAGCGATCAATTGTTTTTGCCCCTGTGACAATCCGGAAGCTCTCTCGGCGATCTCGGTTTCATAACCCTTGGGCTGCTGTGTGATAAAACTATGCGCGGAAACGGTTTTCGCGGCATTTTTCACCTGTTCGTCGGTCGCATCGAGCTTTCCGTACCGGATGTTGCTCGCGATCGTGCCGGTGAAAGCGAAACTGTCCTGCATCATGATACCCATCTGGCTGCGCAGCGAATTCATCGTGACCTTGCTGACGTCATGTCCGTCGATGAGTATTTGCCCTGATTGAATATCGTAAAATCGTGAGATCAAATTGACGATGGTCGATTTTCCGCTCCCGGTCGGGCCGACCAGCGCCACGCTCTCGCCCGGGTTGACTTTAAAACTGATTCCGTGCAATATTTCGGTGCCTTTTTCGTATTCGAAATGCACATCTTTGAACTCGATTTCACCTCGAATCGGGGGCAGCGCTTCGGCATCGGGCGCGTCGATAATCTCGGCTTTCTCATCCATCATCTGAAAGATTCTTTCAAGGTATGCCACCGCCGTCATAAAGCTGTTCAGGATGACCGCCAAAGAGATTATCGGGCCCCAGAACCTCCCGGCGTAGCCCGTCATTACCACAATCGTACCGACCGTGGCGGTCGGAGAGAGCAGCAGCACGCCCGCAACATAAATCAGGCAAGTCACCGCGTTCGCGACCGTGTCGACCGAGAAGTTCATGATTTCGCCGGTCATGACCGCCCTTAGCCAAGCGCTCTTTGTGTTCAGCGAAAGCCGTTTGCAGATGTCGCGGTTATATTCCTCGCGCGCAAAGATCTGCGTGACTTTCATCCCGTTGATGTTCTCGGCTAAAAACGCGGTCAGATTGCTGCTCTTGTTGGAGAATCTGCGCCAGACTTTGACCTGTTTGGGCCGCAGCAAAAACGCGATCAACAGAAAGAAAGGCACGCCCGCCAGCGAATACAACGACAATCTGACGTCCTTTAGGAACATGAACCCCAGAATGATGATAATATTGAACATCTCGAGGATGAAGTTGACGACGCCGTTGGTCAGAATGTCGACAATGGAGTTGACATAGTTAATGACCCGTACCAGAATTTTACCGTGCGGGCGGCTGTCGAAGAAAGAAAACGACAGCGTCTGCATGTGCTTGTAAAGGTCATTTCGGATGTCAAAGATAATGTTCTGTCCGGCGATAGCGATTAAACGCATTCGGACAACGGCCAGCACAATCGAAAGCAGAATACACCCCATCAAAATGCAGCCGTAGGTCAGGATCATTCCGGTGTCCTTGTTCGGGATCGCCTTGTCAATGACCGCACCGGAGAGCGAAATCGTAAACAAACCGGCGATGCTGCTGATCAAACTCACGGTGAATGCCAAAATCAATTTCGACTTATATTTTTTAACGTAGACGCCCGCACGGATGAAATGTTTAAAATCAAACGGGGAATCCAGCGACTCGTCGATGTCATATTTATTTCGCGCCATTTTGAATTACCTCATTCCGTCTGCTGCGACTGGATCTCATAGATATCGCGATAAAATCCGGGTTTGCGGATCAATTCCTCATGCGTTCCGCATTCGGTGATCTCGCCGCCCTGCATCACGAGAATCTCGTCGGCCTCGGCGACGGTCGAAACGCGCTGGGCGATGATGATTTTCGTGCAGGAAAACGGCAGCGACTGGAGCTGCCCCCAGATATAGCGCTCGGTCTTCATGTCGACTGCGCTGGTGGTGTCGTCGAGTACTAAAATCGCGGGTTCGATGGCAATCGCGCGGGCTAAAGCGACTCTTTGCCGCTGGCCGCCCGAAAGGCCCATGCCCCGCTCGCCGACGATGGTGTCATAATTCTCTACCATCTTGGAGATGAACTCGTCCGCATCAGCCCGAACCGCGCTCACCTTCACCTGTTCTTCGGACATATCGGGATCGCCGAATGCGATGTTGCCATCGAGGGTATCGGAGAACAGAAACACATCCTGCGTGGCCATTCCGATGTTCTTGCGCAGTCCCTGAAGGTTATAGTCGCGCACGTCGACGCCGTCGATTTTTACGCTGCCCTCTGAGGCATCGAAAAATCGCGCGAGCAGGTTGATGAGCGTGGTCTTTCCGCTTCCGGTCTCGCCGACAATGGCGAGGGTCTTTCCGGCCCCGACGGAAAAAGAGATATTTTTAACAATTGTAGTGTCTTTGATTTTAAATGAGACGTTTTCAAAGGTGATTTCACCTTTAAACCGCCCGGGTGCAATGCTGCCCTTGCGGCTGATAATGCGCGGTTGGGCGTAATAGATCTCCATAGCCTTGTCTGCGCTCGGGAAAAAGCGCTGGAAATCGTTTAAGAAGTTGCCGATGTTGCGTATCGAGGTGGACAGCGCCCAGATCAGCGCCGTAAACGCGGTCAGATCCGCGATCTGCATTTTCCCTTTGATCGTCAGAATTCCGCCGACTGTCAAGACGATAACCGTCAGAAACTGCGATAAAAATTCGGGGATCGGCCAGATCGAGAGCCAGGTTTTGTTGGCCTTTAAAACAGCGGTCTGGTAATTTTCGTTGGCCTTTTCGAACCGGTCGTATTCATAGTCCTCGCGGGCAAAGGCGCGCACGGTCTTATTGGCGTCGATATTCTCCTGCGCGATCTCGGAAAGGCGGGTCATTCTGTCGCGGTTATCGGTATAAAGCGGCCGCATCTCTTTGGAGAACCGTTTGGATGTAAGATAGATAAACGGGAGTACGATCAGCAGACAGAGCGTCAAAAACCAGTTGATTGTGAAGAAGTAGGTCACCGAGGCAAAAAACATCAGCGTCGTCGAGACGATCATAAACACGATATACCGGGCGTTGTAACCCACCATGTCGAGATCGTTTTGAATGCGCGTCAGAATATCACCGGCGTTCATGCGGGAATAAAACTCGCCCTCCTGCTCGGTGAGATTTTTAAAGATCTTCATTTTAATGTTGTGTACCAGGGTCTGAGACGATGACTCACGCAGCCAAACCCCGGTGGTGTTAAGAATATTGCGCAGCAAAACAAGACCCATCCAAAGCGCCAATACCGGCGGCAGCCACTGTTCGGGATTCGGCGTCCCGGCGGTGATATTGCCGATGATATAGCGAATCAGAATGGGCCATACAAGCACGAAAAGCGAAACAACGACGTTAAAAACGTGCGCAGTTATATATCTGGATAAAGTGCCTTTGAGGTTTTTAAAAAGCCAGCGCATCTGGAGCACGGTGGTCCCTCCCCCCATTTAGCCGAAGGTTTTGCACCTGCCAAAGTATACCCTACCCCATGAAAAATGTAAACCCTTTTTTCAAAAATTCCACATTTTTTCCAAACAGAGATAAATCTGAAGTGGTAAACTAAAATTGGACACGGAGGGGGTAGAAATAGGACACGGTGATG
>DAOPZJ010000047.1:0-2731 GCA_035353335.1 Oscillospiraceae bacterium
CTGACGACAAGATCAAAGCGCTTGTCGACGGAGTAAAAGCCAAGCTTGCGGCCGGTAAGGCCGGCGACCTGCTCGGCTCAGTCAAAAAAATGTTTTAAACAAAATCCGGTACATACAAAAGCGCCCTTTGCGGGCGCTTTTGCTTTTGGCCGGATATTTGTCCGGTTATCGATCAACGGCATCGTAGATCTTTTCGACCATCTCTACCGCTTTCGTTCCTTCATACCCGTCGACGAGCGGTTTTTTGCCGGTCACGATGCAGTCGTAAAAATGACCGATCAGATCGGGACAGAAGCCCGGGTCAACCGGGGTGAGCTCGGGGCAGGCGCGGGTCGATTTTAACAGCTTCTCGCCGTCGAAACAGACCATGCCCTCTTCTCCGAAAATCGAGAGGGTCTCGAAGACCGGGTAGCGGTAGACGCCCCAGTTGCAGAAAAACTCGGCGATCGCACCGTTTTCGAACGTGAGCACCGAGGCGTTCAGCACCTCGCCGTCAAAGCGGAACGGCACGCCGACCGAATGCGATTTCACGTCTGCGACTTCGCCGATATACCACCGGAGCAGATCGAGCCGGTGAATTCCCGAACCCATCACGCAGCCGCCGCCGATTTTATCTTTGCTCTTCCACCACGAGCCCTCGCGCGGATTAAAATTTTGGTAGTGGTCGGCGCGCGCGCCGAAAATGCGCCCGAGTTCGCCGCTGTCGAGGATTTCTTTGATTTTCGCGTAGCCAGGGATAAACCGTTCGTTATGGCCGACCGCGAGCACTTTTCCGGATTTCTCGGCAGCTGCGCAAATTTCGCGGCATTCAGAGACCGAGGGCGCAAGCGGTTTTTCGATCAAAACATGCTTGCCCGCGTTCAGACAGTCGACGCAGATGCGCTTGTGGGTGTCGTGCGGGGTCGCGATGATGACCGCGTCGAGCTCGGGTAGTTTCAGCATTTCACGGTAATCGTTGTATGCGAAAACGCCGGGCAGAATGGCCGTTTCGCGCGAAAGCACATCCTTATTATTGTCGCTGATCGCGTAACAGATCATTTTGTCGGGTTTGCTTTGAACCGACTTCAAATGCGTGTGCATCGCGCCCTTGAGCCCGATCAGTCCGAGTTTTAAAATGAGTTCGTCATCCTTTCCGAATTTAAATCTATTCGGCTTTCTCTTTGACGCCGACCACGATCAAAACGCAGTCCTCATCGGACGTGGCGGTGAACGCGTGGGAATGGCCTTTGAGGCAGATCGAAAAATCGCCCGCCTTCAACGGGTAGGCCGCGCCGTCGGAATAAAGCGTGCCCGCGCCTTCGGTCAGGTACCAGATCTCCTCGGTGGTATGCGGGTGTTCGCCGATCGAGACGCCCTTTTTCAGGATATCGTGGTGAAAGAAATTAAAACTCTCGCTCGGGATGCCCTTCAGCATATTCCGGCAGTAAAGCACGCCGTTTCCGCCATGGCACTCAGCAGCCGGACCGCCTTTGATCTCCTCGAACGTGTTCATGAATTTGTCACCCATGATAAAACCCTCCTTGTATAAATATTAATTATGTGATATATCTGATTTATGCGATAACGCTCGAATTAAAGTATTTCTGCGTTATCAAGCCCATTATAATGCCGTGATAACGCCGTGTAAACCGTCATTATATGATAACGGCATTCCGAATGTGATGTGATTTTTATGATGGATGACATCCGTTTTATCGTGACCACCGACGACCCGGTCAGATCCATGCCCCGCATCACCGAGTTCTTTCACATTTTCGTGAATAATGCGGCGTATTTTTCAAGCGGTAAACTCCGGCAAAACGAACAGCACTGCATTTTTCACTATACGCTTGCGGGCTGCGGCGAGACCTGGATCGGAGACAAGACCTACCGCACCAAACCGGGGCAGGGGTTTTTGAATATCATCAACGATCCCGAAGCGGGATACCGCTATCCCCCCGACGCAGACGGGCTCTGGGAGGGCATTGTGCTCTGTTTTAACTGCGGGAACAGCCGCGAAGTCGCCGCCGAATTCATCAAAAAATACGGCCCGGTTTTCGATCTCCCGCTTGAGCATCCGTTTGTCAAACAGATGCTTGACGACTCGAAATGGAACGCCGGAATGGTCGTGCGCAGCGATGAGGCGGTAGAGTTATTCGCGGAACTCTTTTCGGCGCTTTTGTATTACCGGCGAATCGGCTCGAATGAAAAAACACCCCCGATGGAAGCGCTGCTGCTGAACGCCAAAAGCACAATCATCCGCGATATCGCCTCGAACCCGACCGTCAATGAACTCGCGTATCGTCTCGGGGTTTCGCGCGAACACCTCTCACGGGAATTTAAACGCCGGTTCGGAATGCCGCTCAAAGAATTTATCGCCCACGAACGCACGGAGACGCTGAAAATGATGTTACTGAACACCGATCTGCGCCTGTCCGAAATCGCCGAAAAGATGAATTTCAGCTCAAAGAGCAATATGAGCAAATATTTCAAAAAGGCAGCCGGAATCACCCCGTCGCAGTTTAGACAGGGGCATCAATCCGATTTGCTTAACATGGATTAAAAGAAAGCCCATCCGTACGGATGGGCTTTGGTTTACGGATTTTGTGAACGCTTCTTTCCGACGGAAAAGAAAAAGTTTCCCAAACGGTTTTATCTTCTCTTTCCAACGGAAAAGATGCGGTTAACTGAACGGTATTATCTTCTCTTTCCACGGAAACACAGGATGAGTAAGCAAACGGTTTTATCTTCT
>DAOPZJ010000047.1:2831-21319 GCA_035353335.1 Oscillospiraceae bacterium
TTATCTTCTCTTTCCACGGAAACACAGGATGAGTAAGCAAACGGTTTTATCTTCTCTTTCCGTATGAACGGACTCTGGAGTGATTATATCGGTGCGCGTTCGGTGCGGAAGCACCGGCGAGAGAATTGTTTTTAGCGATCACTTCTTCCGGTTTTGAGGAGGAACGTTTCTCGGTAACGCTTTTCACATTCACGCGGCCGATGCTCGATGTATTGATCGTCGAATTGCGCGGGCTGCCGGAGCGGCCTCCCTTTTTGTGTACCGTCATGTCGGTCAGCGGATACTTAGGATTCGCGGCGACCGGAATACCCTTGCCGAGCAGCTTTTCGGTCTGTTGGACAAGCGGAAGTTCCTCATAATTGCAAAATGAGATGGCGATGCCGCCGAGTCCGGCTCTGCCGGTGCGCCCGATGCGGTGGATATACATCTCGGCCTCTTCGGGGATATTGTAGTTAAACACATACGGCAGCTCCTTGATGTCAATGCCGCGCGCCGCGATCTCGGTCGCGATCAGCATCCTCACCGAGCCGTCTTTAAAGCTCTTGAGCGCGTTCTGGCGCGCGCCCTGCGACTTGTTGCCGTGGATGGCGAGCGCCGATACGCCGTCTTTGACGAGCTGTTTGGTGAGCAGATCCGCGCCGTGCTTGGTGCGGGTGAATACCAGCGCCTGCCGGATGTTTTCATCAGCGAGAATGTCGAGCAGCAAATCTTTTTTATGAGCCGTGTCAACGTAATAGAGCCGCTGTTCGATGGTCTCGACGGTCCGGGTCTCGGGTGAGATATCGATGCGCACATAGTCCTTGAGAAGGGACTGCACCAGTTTGACGACTTCGGCGGGCATCGTGGCGGAAAACATCAAGGTTTGGCGTTCGTTTCTCAGCTTCGCCGAGATTTTCCGGACGTCGTGGATAAAGCCCATATCAAGCATGCGATCGGCTTCGTCGAGCACAAAAATCTCGACGGAATTCAAGCTGACAATGCCCTGATCCATCAAATCGCACAGCCGTCCGGGCGTGGCGATCAAAATATCGACGCCTCTTGCAAGCACTGCTTCCTGCTGCTTTTGACTGACGCCGCCGACGACAACGCCGCAGTGAAGCGACAGGTGGCGCCCGTAGGCCTTGAAGTTGTCATAGATCTGGATGGCGAGTTCTCTCGTCGGGGTTAAAATCAGGGTTCTGATTTTCGAATGGTCGTTGGCGCTGCCGTAACGATTCCACAGCAGTTGGAGAATCGGGAGGGCGAAAGCGGCGGTTTTTCCGCTTCCGGTTTGCGCGCATCCCAGGATATCGCGGCCGGAGAGCACCTCCGGAATGGCCTTTTCCTGAATTTGCGACGGGGCTTCATAACCCTGCTCCTCCAACGCTTTCAAAATCTGGAGGCAGAGCTGCAATTGGGTAAATGACATGAAATATCTCTTTCTAATTTAAATTCCTTTACTTTTTAACACGGGCTGATTTGGTATCAAAAACGCGTATGCGTATTCAATCAAGCGATATATGAACGATTATGAAGTAAAGGGGCTGACATAAACAACCCATAATACGCTGCTTTTATAGTATAGCACAGATCGGAAAACTATTCAAGCCGCAGTAAAACGGATACAAAACAACCGGACGAATGCCATCTGTGAACACAAATTCCCAGAATCAAGCGATCGGCGCAAATGTAAGAATATATCGCGGTATTTATGAAGTGAAAAGCATAAAAACACACTCTTTTTAAAAAGAGCTGTTTTTTATGTGCGACTATCGGCGGAATAAACGTGGACCCGCCCCGTTTGTGTCATTGCTTCAGTTCGATTAATTTTGCTTTTTGCAAAATAACTGCGATGGCGGGGATAAAAACGATTTGAATCACGATGCCGGGCAGAGCGGTGACAAAGGCGGAAGCCAGCCAAGCGGTCATGGAGTATTTGCCCGCGTTAAAAATCAACGCGTTTAAAATACCGAATAAGATTCTGCCGGAGATCATGGCGCCGATCAGCGAAATATAGATTCTTGCCGTCGTATTTTTCAAAGGGGTAAAACGCATCAGCAAAGACGCAGCCGTGCCGTATGCCGCAAGCTCAAAAAGCATGGACGGTAAAATCGCAGCCGGCGGCATTCCGGTCAGTAAACTCGATAAAACCGGGACGACGATCCCGCAGGCCAAACCGTAAGGAAATCCGCAGACAAGACCGCACAGCAATACCGGAATGTGCATCGGCAAAAATATCCGGCCGGAATCGGGAATCGAATGGAACGCAATGGGAAGAACAATGCCGAGCGCGACAAACAGAGCCGCGAGAACTAATTTTTTGGTGTTGCGCATCAAAAGAACCTCCATAAAATTAAAACCTTATATTTTTACTCTTACCATTTTTATAAAATACATCCGTTCGTTGTCAATCAAGGAATCAAGGGTGAAAAAAGGTTTAAACTTATCCGCTTCAACCTCCGCACTTTCCAAAGTGACCGATAATTTCGATACGCTTTCGCCTTTATGGCGGTTGTTGATTTCCGATTTGCTCATACTGTGCGCGATGATCAGCGCGCCGCCGATTTTCAGCACCTGCGCCGCTTTTTTCGCCACTGCCGATTTATCCTGAAAATGAGGATACGAATTGAAAAAGATGACCGCATCCGACAGCGGAAGCGCCGCGTTCAAAAAATTGTCATGGATATATTCAATGCGGCTGTCGCCGAAACGCGCTTTCGCCGACCGCAGCATTTCGCCGGAAATGTCCACCGCGATGATCTTTGCGGGATCGGTTTTTAAAAGATGTTCAAACATCACGCCCGTCCCGCAGCCGATATCGGCAATCACACTGTTCGGCGAAATGTTCATTCGGGCTGCCAGTTCTTCTCTCAATTCATATTTGTCGGGAGCGGGATCCCAGTTCGGCGCCAATTGATCAAAAAAGGCCTCCATGTCTTGATTCATTATTTCAACCCCATCCGTCATCATTTAATAACATCGTTTCATAAAAATGATGTACTCATACAGAATAAAACACATCATTCGGCCGCACAAGCCCCCCGAGGGGATGTGTTTTGCTTATGATGTGTTATAATGGAAAAGTTGAACGATATATTTTTTCGGCGGTGTTAAGAATGAACGAACAGAATAATCACAACCCGATAAACAGTCCGCAAAATCCCGGACTTGCGCATGACGGGCTTTCTCCCCTCACACACGGCCATACCCATACGAATACCAAAGCTGTTTTGAACCGGCTGTCCCGCGCCATCGGCCATTTGACCTCGGTGCGCGGAATGGTAGAGCGGGGGCAGGACTGCGCGGAAGTATTGATACAGCTTGCAGCGGTCCGCTCCGCGATTAACGGCGTCTGTGAAGTAATTTTGAAGGATCACCTCGACCACTGCATTGTGGACGCGGTAAAAACAGGCGATGTGCAGGCGATCGACGAATTGGACAAGGCGATTGAAATGTTGATCAAAAAATAAAACCGGTATCACCTTGGACCTTCAATCCGCTGCATATTCATCTTCCAAAACGCTCATTAAAATATCGGAATAAAACCGCCCGTCGATAAAGGCGCTGTCGCGCAGAATACCTTCTTTTTTAAATCCCCACTTTTCATAACAGCGAATTCCTCGCAAGTTATATTCGAGCACTTTCAGATCGATTCTGTGAAAATGCAGTGTCTCAAAGCCGTACTTTAACAACAATCCGGTGACCGTGGTGCCGATTCCTTTTGCGTGGAGATTCGGGTCAAAGATACCGATGGAATAAGTCGCGCACCTGTCCGCCGGGGAAACATGACTGAATCTGGCAGCGCCGACGCATTTGCCACCGATGTCGATAATCCATGAGTAGTCTTTATCAATTTGGCGGACATACCAGTCCTCCCAAAAAGAGCGTTCGGGGAAATCCGGAGCGGTCATGGATTCTCCGCCGCACATATGGACAAATTCGTGGTGTCTTCCGAGGACAAAACGGTCGTCGATATCGCTCTTACGAATTTACCTGAGTGAGATATTGCCGCTTGTGAGGGTTGGGATGTCGGACATCATATGCACTCCTTCTTACATCAAACCCGCGTTTCACATCAGGCACGAAAGGGCTTTCACGCAAAGAGGGATATCCTGTTCCGGGTTTTGGGCACGCCCTTCAACCGAGACAAGCCCGTCATAGCCGATTCTATCAAATATCGTTTTAAATTCATTGTAATCAAATCCGTCGCCGGGCTTGGGCATCATTCGGGTCCCGGGGTGGCAGATGTGGACATGGCGCAGCAGTCCGGCGTTTTGATAAAGCCCGTCCAAACCCTCGCCGGTTTGCGCAATGTGGTAAAAATCAGCCGTCACGCCGACGTTGTCCATTCCGACTGCACGCACGAATTCCGCGGTCTCGGAAAAGGTGCTGAGCAGATTGGTTTCGTTATGGTTGAGCGGTTCGACGGCGACGGTGATTCCGTATTCCGCCGCGATTTTTCCGGCGAGAATGACAACTTGCCTGAATTGCGACAGCGCTTTTGCGCGGTCGTAACCGTCGGGCACCGTGCGGCTGAAGCCGCTGCCCAAAACCGCGGTTTTACAGCCGAGTTTTGCTGCGTTTTTCAGAGCGTTGCGGATGTACTCTTCGAGCAAGGCGCAGTCGACGCTTTCGCCGACCAGCCGATGTTTGTCCCGGTCAAAAAAATTATTGAACGAAAACGCCGGAACCGCTAAAGCGGCTTTACAACGCCCGAGCTCGGATTCATCCATCGCCGCGATTGAGACGAGAGCCGGTTCAAGATAATCAAAACCGGCGCTTTTTACCGCGGCACTGTATTCCGGCGAAGTGCAGATTCCGAATTTCATGCGTTATCCTCGTTTCCTTGTTTTTGTTTTTTACGGAAAGATGAATCTGATAAGGATTACTGATTTTCCCGTTTATACAAAGAATACAGATAAAGAGGAAGGCGGGCGTTGAACCTTTTTTCGGCCTTGATCTCGTAATAGATACCGCCGGCGGTAAAAACCAGGGTGTTGCGCCCGTGCATCTCCATCGAGGTGATCGCCGATAGCGGAGCGTTATATTGAATTTGATCCCCTTTATAGATACTTAAACCCTCTTTGTTGAAGTTGAATTGTCCCCTCGCCAAGGCAAAACGGCTGTGCTTTCCGCCGACGCGGTATAATTTCACAAAGCTGAATTTCATGTCAATCCGGTCCGGCAGAGCATTTGATCTTTTTTCCAACTCCCGTAGCTGGAGATGATACCATTCGGTGAACGTTTTCGGAACTTCCGGCGGACCCGAAAAATACCCGAATTCGTCGTATTCGGCATGCATGCCGCATTCGCAGGCAATCGTTTCGTTTTTTGAAGTCATCCGGCCGATTTTTTCGCAAACGGGGCAGTAAAACAGCGCTGTTTCAAGCCCCTCGGCCAATTTCTTTCCCTTGTACGCGACTTTTTCGGCCTCCTGATCGGCATAGGCGTCGACGTAAATGTCTGAAGAAATGGCCGCGGAGACCTCGGCATCGGTCATTTGTTTTAATCGTTCCGGCGAATACACGTTCACGACTTTGCCGGTCATTCTGCCGATTCTCTTCGTGAATGCCCACCGCGGCGTGGTCAGAAAACCGCCGGTGAGCCGATAGGTGACAAGCGGAGCGCCGAGGGCGCGAATCAACTTTCCGGTGTTTTCGTATAACGGGCCTGTGCGCCCGTCGAGCGATTTATTGCCTTCCGGAAAAATGCCGATGCTGCAGCCCTGTTTCAGCCGGCGTCGCATCTCCAGCACGGTAGAAGCGTCGACGGAACCCTTTCTCCGGGCGATCGGGCTGTAGACATATTCAAGCGCCGCAGCGAAAAGCGGGTGTCTGAAGATGTGTTCACTCGCGACATAATACATCTGCGGCATTGTGATGCCCATCAAAAACGGGTCCATGTCGCAGTTGTGATTGGCAACCGCGACAAAAGGCACCGGGAGTTCCTGATGCGTCAGAAAAGAAAAAGCGAAATTTTTCATGAATCTTCTGCCGACCAGCCGCCGCGAAAATTCAAACAGCCGGCGGTGTCTTTTGATGGCGTTTTCGGTCAATTTCATATGGTTTACCTTGCTTCGATTATTTTGAAAGTCGGGTAACCGATGCGTTTACGCGGTTTAACGCCGTACCGGCCTTTTCGAAAAGTTCTGAAAATTCTTCGTGAGATTTATGTAAAGTGGCTATGCAGATGCTTCAGAATATGCATATTATAATACGGGAATTCATAAAAATCAACGAAATTTCCTGTAATCTGTCATATGAATGCAATAAAAGACCTTTTCTTCGGATGTAATATACGCAGAACCAATAAAAAAACACGCGACAGCGTGTTTTTTCTGGAGCGGGAAACGGGGATCGAACCCGCGACATTCTGCTTGGGAAGCAGACGCTCTACCGCTGAACTATTCCCGCGAAAGCAAAAAACATCGTATCATACCTTTGCCGTTTTGTCAATGTTTAAAAAATTGAAAAAATACGTGATAATGTTAATTAAATACAATTTACATTGGTTTACAAGGTAAATGTAACATGGTAGAATATGGACAGACGAAGGTTGATCGTCTGGCCGCTCCTCCGCGGCGTAAACCCAAGGGGCGCCCTTTTTGAGCGCCCCTTGAGTTGTTTATGAAACTTTAAATTATTCGTCTTCTTCTTCGTCTTCGTGTTTATACTGCGCGATGACCTGCTGCGCGACGTTGGCGGGGGCTTCTTCGTAACGGTCGAACGTGAAGGTGAAGCTGCCTCTTGCCTTGGTCATGGCGCGCACCGAAATGGAATAATCGTTCATTTCGGCCATCGGAATATCGGCTTCGACTTTGGTGTAACCGGGTTCGTCTTCCGCCGGGCCCATACCGAGCATTCTGCCGCGGCGCTTGTTGATGTCGCCCATGACGTCGCCGACGTTGGCTTCGGGGACCATGACCGACAGACGGCCGACCGGTTCGAGCAATACGGGTTTGGCCTGCGGGATACCCGTTTTAAACGCCAGTTTGGCTGCCGAGACGAAGGCGATTTCTTTGGAGTCGACCGGGTGCGATTTTCCGTCGAACAGGATGGCTTTCACGCCGATGAGCGGGAATCCGGCGAGCACGCCTTTTAAAATGGCTTCTTTTGCGCCTTTCAGAACGGCAGGGATGAATTCCTTCGGGACAGAACCGCCGACCGTGGCGTTGACAAATTCGAATTCCTCGCCGGTTGTGAGCGGTTCAAAGCGCATATTGACGACGCCGAACTGGCCGGAACCACCGGATTGTTTCTTATGTTTGCCTTCGGCTTCCGAGCGACCGCGGATGGTTTCGCGGTAGGGTACTTTCGGATCGATCAGTTCGATGCCGACGCCGAATTTGGCCTTGAGTTTGGAAGCGAGCACGTCCAGATGGCTCTCGCCCAAACCGGAAAGGATTTGTTGTTTGGTCTCCGAATTGACGACGAAGGTGAAAGTCGGATCCTCATCCTTGAGCTTGATCAGGCCGGAAGAAACCTTTTCTTCGCTGCCTTTGTCGGCGGCGACAACCGCTTTGGAAAGGGTGGGGGCCGGGAACTTCATCGGCGGGAATTTAACTTTACGGCTTGCGTCGCAGAAAGTGTCGCCGGTATTTGCGGATGCGACTCTTGTGACCGCGACGATGTCTCCGGTGCCGGCGCCCTCGATTTCGGTGCTCTTTTTGCCCTTGACCAGCATGATGTGGCCGATGCGCTCGGAAGAGCCGTTGGTGCTGTTGATCAGAGTGCAGTTGACCTTCATCGAGCCGGCGATGATTTTAAAGAAAGACAGTTTGCCGACAAACGGGTCGGCAATCGTCTTGAAGACATAGGAACAGGTCGGAGCGGCGGGGTCGTAGGCGATTTTGATTTCGTTGTCGTTGTCGTCGAGCGCGGTTTCGGGACCGCATGCGCCGGGGGCGGGCATATAGTCGCCGATGCTGTCCATCAGACCGGCAATCGCTTCGAGCTGATAGGCCGAGCCGCAGACGACCGGGAAGACCTTGCGTTCGGAGACGCCTTTGCGCAGCGCGTCGAGGGTCTCCTGTTCGGTGAAGGGTTCGCCGCCGAAGAATTTATCCATCAGGGCATCGCTCTCTTCGCAAATGGCTTCACGCATCATCTCGGTCAGTTCGGTGACTCTGCCCGAGAGCGTAGCCGGAAGGTCGGCGACGGTCTCTTTGCCTGATTTGTCATAGGTCTTGTATTTGCCGCGTGCGATGTCGACGTAGCCGCGTTTGCCGCCGTCCTCGACCGGGATGAAAAGCGGGCAGACGCCGTTGCCGAACTGATTGCGGAGTTCGTCGAAGGTGCCGTGGAAATCGGCGTTTTCCTCATCGAGCTTGGAGATGAAAAAGGCTGTCGGCAGGCTGCGGTTCTTAGCATAACGAAAAGCTTTTTCGACGCCGACTTCGACGCCGTCCTTGGCCGAGAGCACGATCATGGCGCTGTCGGCGCCGTTGATTCCCTGAATGACCTCGCCGGCGAAATCGAAATACCCCGGCGTGTCGATAACGTTGATTTTGATATTTTTCCATTCGACCGGAAGGACGGTGGTGGAAATGGAGATCTTCCTGCGAATCTCTTCGGGGTCATAATCGCTGACGGTATTGCCGTCCGCGACTTTGCCCATACGGTCGGTGCCGCCGGATAAAAAGAGCATCGCTTCAACTAAAGACGTTTTGCCGCTTCCGCCGTGGCCCATCAGGCAGACGTTCCTGATGTCCTTGCATTCGTAGTTTTTCATCGAATTCTTGCCACTCCTTAAAAATCATGTTTACAATAAAAAAAGTGCTAAAACGCACTTTGTAAAAAGTGCGTTTCGCACCTTTTTTAAAAAAGCGCGGACCGCAGTTCGGGGCGCTTTTATGCACGCGAATTTCATTATAATATAAAATACACGCAAAAACAAGATGTTTTTTATTTAATTTCACAAATTTGCGTCAGTCTTTTGCGGTTTCGTACCACGCCAGAAGCAGATCCACCATCCGTCCGTAGCTCTTGACGCCGTCTTCCTGACCCTGCGCCTGAAGATAAGTATTATTGACGGTTGTCGCTTTTTCCGCGACTTTGCCCTCATATTGATCCCAGTGCCGTGCGTATTGGTCGAGATCGGCAATGAGCAGATCGCCGTAGGTTCCGTACAATTTACGGTATAAAGTTTTGCTGCTCGAAAAGAGCTTATTCTGACTGTAGGTCAGTGCCATCATATAGCCGCTGTATTTCACCAGCGGGTCCCCGGAATCACGGGTGACGTAAAATGCGAAAAAGTTGGCTTCGTCCTCGGGCGCGATGCCGTACCGGTGAGACATTTCGTGCGCCATCGTAAAGGGCAGTGCCGCGGAAGTGCTGTTGCTGTTGACGTTGCTCTCGCCTGTGATAAAAGTGAAGACGCCGGTGATCTGGGTATAGGAAAAGGGCTTTGAGGCGAGGATATATTTTGCGGGCGTCTCTTTGCGGCCGGTCACCGCAGAAAAGTCTTTTGCGACCCGGTCGGCTGTTTTTGTGAAGTTGATATCGGGAATTTTGCCGTCGGAATCCCGTTCGACCTGCGCAGCCAGTTTGTCGGCGTTATCGGCAAGATATGTACAGAGTTCATAAAGCTCCTGACTGCTTCGGTTTTTGACGTTTAAACCGAGGCTTTGAGAGAGCGGCGGAGCGTAGTAATTAAGCCCCCACAGCACATAGAACGAAAATATGAGCACCGCTGCGGCAACCGCCCAGCCGGTGACAAATTTGATCAGGCCGTAGATGCGTCTCGGGCCGGCAATCAAACGGAAAATCAGCCGGATCACAGAGACCGCAAGGCCGAGGGCAACGATATAGATGAGAATCTCCGCTGCGGAAAACGAAAAAAAACCGGTTATTTTTGAGAGGATGTTCTCCGCCGCCCGCGAATACGGCAAATAAGTGCCGGCGATAAAATCCGGATTGCTTTTGCCGACCCAGATCAAAACAGCCGTCAGAAAGCCAAAAACAATCACGGTCATCAGATCCCGGAAAATGCCGTTGTAAGATTTTGCCTTATCGCCGATATTCGCCATCGCTTTTTCCGCCCTTTCTTTAAAATCTGACAATATTCTACCATTCTGAGATAGGAAAGTCAATTTGAAAAAGCAGGCAGTCCGTTAATAATGTGTGTGAAAAAACTGAAAAAGATTACCGCGGAAACGGCTTCCCGCATTTCGGGCAGGATTCGAAAATTTCACCGGTCATATAGCCGCAGTTCGGGCATCGGTGAACAGGGGGCTCATCCGATTGCCTGCAGTCAAACTTTAAGTCATCGAGGTTCAGTTCGGTGACTTTTCCGGTTTCGACGGCGCGGCCGAGTTCGGGGCTGATCTCACAGGTCTTCGCGCAGCAGGACATTCCGGCGTAATAGTGTTTATCCCATTTGAAAAAGGGGATGAAAAACAGTGTGAAATAAGTATATCGCATCCATACGGTGACAAGCCCGAATTGTCCGCAGCATTTGCAGATGACCCGCTGTCTGAAATTCAATTGTTTTTCATTTTGGCTGACGCCGAATATCAGAAACATAACGCGCTCCGAATGCGATGATGGATTTAGTATAACATCTTTTCCCTGAAAAATGAGAAAATCCCGGGAAAGAAAAACGGAAAGCGGTTCATCACTCTCCGTTTTTCGTTAAATCGAAATCTTGACCTCTTCAAGCGGTAAAGGTTACCGTACATCATTCAAATTGAAATCTTGACGATGTCCCCGCCGGCGCTTTCGACGTCCACGATGGTCATCGGGCCGAATTTTTTTCGGGTCTCCTTGACTGCTCTGATCAGTGCCCTCAGCTGCTGAGGAGACAATTTCCCGGGGGTCTTTTCCGCCAGTAAATTGCAGATACCGGGCAGTCCCGCGAGTCCCGTCGGCACCCAAAATGACAGATGCACTCTGTGGCCTTCATCTTTAGCGTTGATTTTGATTTTCATAATTCGATCCAGCCCTCGACAATATCGCCGTCAGCTGATTCAACTTCCAGGAATTTTCCGAGGATTCCGCTTTCGGCGGCGGAGACGATATTTCCGAGATCAATTTGTCCCAACCAGCTTTTTCCGGTGATCGATCCCAAGTCCATTCCCGAATCGGTGGCTGATTTTAACAACATCAGAGGCAGATTGATGTTTACTTTATCCCCTTTGGTGGTAAGCACCTTAAGACGAAAGACGGCACCGGAGGGGTCGCCCCGTTCGTTTTTCGCAACGACTTTGACCTTATCCTGCGATTCCCCGCGCAGCAGTTCATCGACCGTGACGTTAAAATAATCGGCCAGTTTCGGAAGCGCGGTGATGTCGGGGCAGGTGATGTCGTTTTCCCATTTGCTGACCGCCTGAGGGGAGATGCCCATATATTCGGCGAGTTCGTCCTGTGTGATTTCCTTGCGTTTGCGCAGACGCGCGATGCGGTTGCCCAGTGTTTCCATTCTATCATTCCTTTCAAATCACACACGCTTGACTGCGCGTGTTTTACAGGAAAATGATACGGCCTTTTTGACGGAATTTACAGCGACCGTCCGTTGATATTATAACGCAAAAGTAGAAATAAGGTCAACCGACGGTTGTAAAACGGTTTTTTGCATAGCTGGTTTGGGCGGAAGGGGCGGGAATGATCTTATAAGTCGGCTGCAAATCTTCCCCGACCTGAGCGGTCAGCGGAATCAGCCGGCTGCCCTCGATATTTTCGTTGAAGTCCGCCGAATGAGCGGCTAACTTCAGCAAATGGGTGACGACCAGGCCCCGCGCGCCGGCATTCATCAGGGAACAGAGGGTCTCGCCCATGATCTCGGCCGCGTCCCGGCCGGAGGTGCCGGTCAGCGCCTCGTTGAAGGCGAAAAATCCGTTTCCGGACTTGACGGGCCCGATTGCGCCGGCAAGGCGTAAAAGTTCCTCTCCGAGCCGTCCTGTGCCGATCTTTCCGCTCTCCTCGTCGGCAAAAACCGCGCTAATCGAATCGGCTGCGCCGATCAAAGCTGATTTTGCCGGCACGGGAAATCCGAGCTGATATAAAAGCTGAGCGGTCAGAACCGAGACCAGATACCGGGTCTTTCCGCCCGCGTTTGCGCCGGTGACAATCCCGATCTCCCCGTTCAGGGTCAGGTCGTTCGGGACTGCGGCCTTTCCGATCTTTTCGAGCAAAAACAGGTCAAAGAGTCCCCGCGTCTCAAACGCGCCGGCTTTTTCCGCGGCAAAACACCAGCCGATACCGGCTTTTTCCCATTGTTCTATTAAATTCAAACCGGCGAGACAGAACACCGCGCCCGCCGCATACGGCGCCAAAACGGCGAGAACGCGGCGTATGAAATTTTTGACGTCGGCATGCAGATCCGCGCTTGTGTCATTGAGGACGACCCGGAATCCCCCCGGAAATGCGGCGACGAAATCCATGAAATCCTTATTTTCTTTCATCGCCGTGAGCACCCAATACTGCCGCCGCCCGACCATGATCTTATAAAAGCCGTCGCGCAGAAAAAATCTTTTCAAGGATTTTTTCGGCTCCGGAATCGGTTTTTGATCAACCGAAAGCAGCTTACATCCGGCCGGAAGCAGGTCCTCGTCAAAATTGAGCCCGACGGCATAACCCCTGGCGTCAAGAATGTCAAACCAGATCTTCTTCCACTTTTCCCCGAACCTGTCAAGCGAGAGGTCGGCGCGCAAGGTTTCAATCTGTGTTTTCAGTTCGCGCGCAATCGCGCTTTTCGCGTTCTGAAGGACATGCGCGAAATCGCCGATCGTATTCAAAACGGCGGTGACGTGTCCGCAGGGATCGATATTGGCGATTGCGTCGCCGTTATCGTCAAACCGGTTTCCGGCATACTCCCGCCAGCCGATGTATTCATCGGCGAACCGCCTGAAGCATTCGGCGATCCGTTTATTTTCGTAAAGTTCCGAAAGAAGTTCCTGCCGGGCGCGGATGACCTCGGGATCGGCGCTGACGAGTTCCGCGAGCATCGCATCGGTGAGAAGCCCCCCGGTACCGCGCTTGAATAAGAGATTATAAAATTCCGAAAACGGCAGCTGTTGCAACCCGAACAACACAGTACGCCGCGGCGCGCGGCCGCCCCATAGGAATTCGTTCATCGCAATTATCCTCCTTTCGCCGGACGGATCCGTTCAGGCCTTTTGTGCGAGTTTTTCTCCTAGCGCCCGGATGAAATCGGCGTCTTTATACCGGATACCGGCGCTGTGCGCAAGTTCCACGGCATAACTCTCGCATTTTGGCGCTTCGGCAAGCACTTTGAAGGTATGAACCGCGCCGCCGTCGGGCTGTGGGATGCTCTGCATGGATAAGCTGCCGTAATCGCCGCCGAGCAGCGAAAACAGTTCATAAAGATGAGTCACCATGATGCCGCTTCCGCCCGCTGCCGTGATTTTTTCAATCATATCGCGGCAGATTTCCGCGCCTTCGTCGGGGTTGGTCGAGGTCATCGGCTCGTTGAGCAGCACGAAAGTGCCGGGTTTCATCTGCCCCATGATCTCGGCAAAGCGTTTGGCCTCGAGCTCCATGCGCGAGAGCTCGGTGTTCTTGTCCTCACCCGCCGAAAACAGGGTCAAAATCGCGGGAACCGCGCAAAGCGTGATTTCCTTCGCGGGGACGTTCCAGCCGAGCTGACCCAAAAACTGCGCCTGGGAAATGCACAATAACAGCTCGGTCTTGCCCGAGTGGTTGGCGCCGGTCAGCACATAGAATTTCTTGCCGAGTTCGACGTCGTTGTCGATGACCGGGTCGGGAGAACCGAGCGCGAGCGCGGCCGAATAGAGCCGCTTCGCGTTGAAATGATCGGCAAATTGCGGTGTCGCATGCCAAAAGCCGTTCGCCGCGAGCCGCCGTTCAAACTCGATTCCCGCGAGCAAAAAGGCCGCGCTGTCGGCGCAGAGGGCGAACCGCCATATTATTTCGATATCATGGGGCGTCTCCATCGCCGACTCAAAGGCAGCGATCTGTTTTTTATACCGGATTTTAAAATCCCGCAGGATGGCGCGCTCAAAGAAGGTGTCGTATTTTCCGAAACTGAATTTTTTCTCGCGCGAAAGCCCCGCGTCACCCGCATCAAGTCCCTCTTTGTCAAAGACCGAATAGGGGGAATAGGGGACGTCCCGGTGTTCTGCGAAGACGACCGCGGTGGTCACGACATCCGGGTGCTCAAGGATGTTCACGCCGATGCGCATGCTGCGCACTCTCATCCAGTTCGTGTCGAGGGCTTCGACCGCCTTTAGAAGCTCATCGCATTTGCTCTCGGCCCTGAGCGCTTTGAACCGCTCAATCAACGCTGTCAGTTCCGGGCAGAGTTTCTTCGCGGCGAGCGCATTGCAGAAGGCGTCGGTGACCGAGGAAAACAACTGCAGCGTGCGGTATTCCCAAAGCTTCATACGCAAATCGACGAGGATGTGCCTGCCTTTTTCAAACGCCTTTTTAAGCTGAAGCATGCCGTGAAGCAGCGCCTTGAAGGCCCCGAACACTTCCGGATCACCGCGCAGGTCAGCCATCACCCGATGGCGCGCGGCGAGGTCGCCGGCATCGTCGGTGAAAAAGCGGCACAAAACTCCCGCGTCGATCGGATATTCGCTGCCGGCGCAGATGTCGAACAACAGCGCGTCGATGCGCAGATTGTGCATATCCTGTTCGTTTCCGGTCCAACAAGCCGGATTCTGGTTTTGCTCAAAAAACAATTTCATGTTCCGAGATCCTCCCCAATCAAGAAATAAAGCGTTTGACCACAGCTTTCGCGTGGCTGGATTCGGCGGGCGGCGCCGGGATGATTTTATAGAGCGGCCTGTCGCCGTCGGTTTGAGCGGTCAGCGTGACAAGCGGACTTCCTCCCGCTTGATTGATGATGTCAAGGGTTTTCGCAAGCCCCAGCAGATGGGTGACGACAAAGCCGCTTGCCCCGGCCTCTTTGAGCATACAGAGCGCCTCGGCCAGAATGCGTTCGCCGTCCCGGCTCGACGTGCCGGTCAGCGGTTCGTTGAAACAGATGAAAACATTTCCCGTCTGTGCGGCAAAAAGACCGTCGGCCAGCTTTTTGAGTTCTTCGCCGAGCCGTCCGATGCCGATCAGCCCTTGTTCTTCGCCCGCGAACACCGAGACGATGCCCGAAAACACGCCGAGTTCGGCATCAACAGCCGGAACCGGGAAACCGAGCTGGAATAAAATCTGACATAACGTCACCGAAGTCACAAACGCGGTCTTTCCGCCGCGGTTCGCGCCGGTCACCACGGCAATCTCTTTGTTTACGCAGACACTGTTTTCGATGGTTTCGCCGATGCCCTCATTTTGGGCGACATAGGGGTCAATCAGCCCCGTGATGCTGATTTCGCCGACCTTTCCGAACGCGGGAATGCAATAGGGAATTTCTTTTTCATGCCAGTAAAGCGCGGTTTTCGCGGCGCACAAATACGGGACGAATTCGGTCACGAGCGGTTCGAGTTCGGCAGCAAGGGTCATGACAAAATATTTGATGCGGCCGGGCGCGTCGAAAACCGTATAACCTTCCATCAATTCACATCCGACCACCTTCAGCAAAAAAGCGTCCCCGAATTTGTTTTCATCGGCATAATTCGATATATCGGCATCCATCGTATGTGCGGCATTGTCAATTTTCATCCTCTCCGCCAAACCGTCTTTCCCGAATGTCTGCACATCGTTCAGGGGGGTTCCGGGATGAAACGGATGTCCGTTGCCGTCGGATAAAAAAGGCGCGAGCTGTCCGGACCTGGCGGCGGTCATGGTCCCCTGTATCCGGTCGATCAGCGGTATTTTTATCGGCTCTGTCCGGTAAGCCGTATTTTTTCTCGAATATTCCTGCTCCCGCATGGCGAGCAGTTTGTATTTTACCGGCCATAAAACGTCGTCGAAATTAAAACCGAAATCGCAGGCATGCATCACAATTTCCGGAACAAACGCCTGTTCCCAGGCGGCGATCATTTTTTGAGCGCTGTGTCTTTGCGCGATCTCCCGGACGCTATCCCTGAAACCGTTCAGCCAGGGATATTGTTTTGCATATTCGGCGGTTTTTAAAAAGCGGTCAACCAATCCCACCACACCGTCGGCATCGTTGAAGCACTCGAGATTGAGCCGGAAATCGCCGAGATCGTGATTCGGCAACTCGTCAAACGAAGACTTGAACTGCATGACCGCATCCGAGATAAAACAAAGATCCTCAAAAAGCATCGGATTGCCGAGCAAGTCGCGCAGGATGTTTTGTCGGCGTCCGATCTCGGCGGGATCGTCGGTCAGCCGCGAAAACAGCTTTTCGGGTTCGAAAAACTGCTCGTAACCGGGACAGATGTTTTTAAAATAAGAGGATTTGAAGATGTTTTCGTCCGTCAAAATCCGCATTTTACTACCTCACCGTGCTGTTTCCCAAATAATACCTCTGATTTGTGAGAAATCTGTGAATCGCTGATGTCATTATATACTTGAATTTGTTTGAATTCCAATCGGTGCGCAAACGGTTGAATTCCCGGCGTGAGGGGTAAAAACAACCACATTCAAGCGTTGCCGGCGGGGATATTTCGTGACTTCTCACGATTGAAAAAGAGGTCTTTGAACGCTATAATGGAATCAGCGCGGAGATCATTTTCGCGCCTTGTCTTTTCGGCGAAAGGAGTCAAATGACTTATGAAGATTGAATATATGCATCCCGCGGATCAACTCGTGATGTTCATGAGCCGCATTTATGAGCGCGGCCTGACCACGACTTCGGGCGGAAACCTGTCGATCCGCGATGAAAACGGCGACATCTGGATCACGCCCGCGGGAATCGATAAAGGGACTCTGACCCGTTCCGACATCATCTGCGTCAAACCCGACGGAAATTGCGTCGGCCCGCATAAGCCCTCGTCGGAACTGCCGTTTCATGCGTCGGTCTATAAAAAACGCCCCGACCTCAACGCGGTGCTGCACGCCCATCCGCCGGGTCTGGTGGCTTTTTCAATCGTCCGAAAATTGCCCGATCTCTTTCTGATCCCATCGGTCAGCAAGGCCTGCGGACAAATCGCGATGGCGGAATATGCTTTGCCCGGGAGCGCGGAACTGGGTGAAAACATCGCCAAAGAATTTTCAGACGGAACCGACATCGTCCTGCTCGAAAACCACGGCGTCGTCATCGGCGCGAAAGACCTGTTTGAAGCGTTCATGAAATTCGAGACCCTCGAATACAGCGCGAATCTGGAGATTTTGGCAAACAAGATCGGCAAGCCCCGGTCGCTGACGCCCGAAGATATCGCCATTACCAATACAAAGATCCACGAGACCATGGACGATTTTATCCCCCATACTCACGCACCCGAAGAACAAGCCGCCCGCCGCGATATGATCACGCTGATCAAGCGCTCTTATCGGCAGGGGCTGTTCAGCGCCACTCACGGGACCTATTCGGTGCGGCTTTCGGACGGCTCGTTCATCATCACGCCGTTCGGGCGCGACCGGGCTTATCTGCAGGAAGAAGACCTTGTGCGCATCAAAAACGGCATGAAGGAGCAGGGGAAAACCCCGTCCAGAGCCGTCAAATTCCACGAGCAGGTCTATTTGAACAACCCCGGCATCAACGCCGTGCTGCTTGCGCACCCCATGCATGTGATGGCCTTTGCCGTGACCGACGCCAAGCTCGACCCGCGCACGATCCCCGAGAGCTATATTTTATTGCGCGAAATCGCAAAAGAACCCTATGAGAGCATTTTCGGCAAGCCCGAAGAGACCTCTAAGAAATTCAATAACCGCGTTCCGGCGCTGATCTTCCAAAACGACTGTGTCGTCGTGACCGGCGCGACCCTGCTGCAGGCCTTCGACCGCCTCGAAGTCGCCGAGACCACCGCTGCCTCGGTCATCGCCTCGAAGGAAGTCGGCAAGATCGTCCACATCACCGAAAAAGAAGTCGAAGACCTCAAGACGGCGTTCCATCTGTGCGATTAAAATAAGAGGTAAAAAGAACAATCATCGGTTACAATTTGATTACCGTTTCATTTTTTACGGGGCGTTAGAAATAACGCCCCGCAAATATTCGTTCTATGCAGTTCAATCCGATGATTTGGTAAAAATATATCAAGACCGTCGGCAAAATGATCTAGAACGGTAGAATTTGTTAGGTGAATCCCACCACCGTTGCGACGGTCCCCCTCCCTTTAACAAGGGAGGCGAGGGGTGAGTTACCCGTAGTAATACGCGGTTTTCTTGCCGATGGCGGCGTTCATCTCGTCGAGCATTTGGTTGCCGCCGAGGGCGAGCATGGCCGCTTTGTATTCATCCACAAGCTGCTGCACCGTTTTATCGAATTTAAATGTGGGTTCAATTGCGTGTAAAATAATATCTACATAATATCTGGTGGCAACTTCATTCCAATTTGCGTCGTAAGCTGCCGATTGGATTACTTGATACTCCTGTGGGATTTTGACGAGCGACCCGTTTTCCAGTGAATCGCTGAACATCTTCAAACGCGCTTTATTTTTGGCGTCGGCGTCGGTGCCGATATCGGTGCCGACGCCGACGCCAAAAATAAAGCGCGTTTGAAGATGTTCA
>DAOPZJ010000048.1:0-2280 GCA_035353335.1 Oscillospiraceae bacterium
GATCTTGACCTCGTTTACAGCTTACTACTCCTCGCTGTTCTAGTCAAGACCCAAATTTTAAATCGGAGGTTATTATGGTAGCAAATACAACCGTTTATTTCATCAGGCATTGTATGTCCGATATCTCAGTAAATGATCCAATGCAAAGACCTCTGACCGAAAGCGGATGGATTGACAGAATCTTCGTTTCCAGATTTTTAGGGGACAAGCACATCAGTGCGGTTTATTCAAGCCCGTATAAGCGGGCAATTGATACTGTTTCGGATTTCGCGGATAAAGCCAAACTGAAAATTCAGACAGTTGACGATTTCAGAGAGCGAAAAAGTGACAGTGACTGGGACAAGAAAAATGATCTTATCGATTTCATTCAACGTCAATGGGCTAATTTCGATTATACGCTTTCAGACGGTGAAACACTTCGTACTGTTCAAAACCGAAATATCAGAGCTTTATCGGAGATTTTAGAAAAACATGCCGGTCAGAATATCGCCATAGGCACCCACGGAACCGCGCTCGCTGTTATCATCAATTATTATGACAAAAGCTACGGTTATGAGGATTTTATAAAAATGCTGCCGGTCTGCCCGTTTGCGGTCAAAATGGTCTTTAACGGCAAACGGTGCATCGACATAGCGCAAATCGATATTATGAAAACTGTGATCTGAGCTTTTATAATATCGCTGCAAACAGAAGCTACAGCGATGTGCTCACGGAATAGATTATAGGAGTGCTCAATGAACATACGATTAATGACCATATCTGATTATGTAGATTCCATAATCCTTTGGAAAAACACCGCAGGAATGGGTTTGAACGAGATCGACGACTCGCTCGCAGGCATCACCAAGTTTTTAACCCGCAATCCGAATACTTGTTTTATCCATGCTCGAAGCCGTACTCAATGCGCTCAAGCAAGAGGGCATCCAAAAGGTCTCACTGGTTGCCATGCGTAAAAACGAACTCGGAAACGCCTTTTGGGAGCGCATGGGCTTTATCGAAAGAACCGATCTGGTTTATCGGAATAAGAGTTTGTAATACTGGAGAGATCAAAATGTTTGAAAAATTTGAAAAGATCTTAAAGCAAGCGGACGCGAACGTAATCCGTTATTGTCTTTACAATAACGGTGAAATCACCTCGCACGAGCGTGTGAAGTCCTATTCATGTTCCAACTGCTATTCCATCTCTAAAAACTTCACCGCAACGGCGATTGGCTTGGCTTTCGACAGAGGACTCTTGACGCTTGACGATCCTGTTATCGATCTTTTCAAAGACGAGCTGCCCGATGAATACGATAATAACCTGAAGCACGTAAAAATCCGCTACCTGCTGACGCAAACCATGGGCCTTGAAAAGGGCTGCCTGTTCGAAGATGACCGCTACACTCACAGCACCGATGATTTTGTCAAAGTCGCGCTTTCCCGGCCCTTGCCAAACACCCCAGGCGAAAAATTTGTCTACAGCAATTCAACGTTCTATTTACTCTCCTGCATTGTGGAAAAGCTCTCCGGACTGCCGCTTGATTTGTTTTTACGCAAACATTTATTATCCAAACTCGGAATCACCACATTCGCCTGGGAGCGCTGTCCCAAAGGCCACGTGATGGGCGCAACCGGTTTTTATCTCTCGACTGCCGACCTTTTAAAACTCGGAATCCTCTATTGCAACAACGGCGTATGGGATGGTGAACAGCTGCTGAGTGAGAAATGGGTCAACCTCGCCACGACAAGACGACCGGAATACGAGGGCCTTCCGACTGCGCTCAGTTTTTGGTTCATTGACGGCGGCTTCGAAGGCAACGGCGCCTATGGCCAGTCGCTGGTGGTCTATCCCGACTGCAAACTCGTCTTCGCGGCGCACTCATATGACTCCAAAAACAACATCGGAAAACTTGCTCAGGTATTTCTAAAAGATATTTAGAAGATAATTAATCTAAAAATAAACGCATTTATCACTCTAAACGAAAACTCCGCTGCGGCGCAAGCTGCAGCGGAGTTTACTTATGTCATTCTGAGCGAAGTCGAAGAATTTCGGCACAATTCGGCACAATGAAATTGAATTATATAATCTTAACCGCAATCCCCGTTTTTGAGGTAATCTCCTCCCGATATTCCATCAACACCTCTTTTGATAAAAATTCAATACTGTCAAACGCAGGTGTTTTTCCGATCTGTTCGCATTTCGAGATCCCCAACGGATGGTAGGGTTCAAGGTCAATTTCGATAACATAATTTAAACTTCTCGCCAGTGCAATAATCCCCTCAATATGCCCGTCGTTCAAA
>DAOPZJ010000048.1:2380-20655 GCA_035353335.1 Oscillospiraceae bacterium
CTTCTTTGGATTTTTGCACAATCTCAAGCGCGAATTCCGGCTGCGCTATCGGCTCTCCACCGGAGAGAGTAAGTCCGCCGCCGGATTTTTCATAAAACGCTCTGTCTGCCGCTGCCTGTGCAACAACCTTGTCCGCCGTAATTCGATAGCCGATCATTACCAGCGCTTTGGCAAAACATCTTTGCGTACAAAGTCCGCATCTTGCACAGTTTATTCGATTTAAAACATGTTGATTTTCAATTAAAGTATGGCAATTTTGCGGACATACCGAAACGCAGTAACCGCATTTGATGCACTTTTCTGTATAAAACGATATCTCAGGTTTCTGCTCTTTTGACTCCGGGTTATGACACCAGACGCAGTCCAGCGGGCAGCCCTTGAAAAAGACGGTCGTCCGAATACCCGGACCGTCGTGCAAAGAAAACCGCTGGATATTGTAAATTGTCCCAACCATCATTAAATCTCGTGCTCGGTTCGCAGCATAACTTCTTCCTGCATGGTCGGCGGGAGCTTAACAAAATAGTCGCTGTATCCGCCGATGCGCACGACAAGATCTTGATAGAGTTCCGGGTTTTCCCGGGCTTTTTGGAGTGTCTTTTTGTCGGTCACATTGATCTGAAGCTCAAATCCGCCGCGCGATAAATAGGTCTCGACAAGCGCCGTCAGCTTTTGTTTGGACTCGTCATCGAACATCGTCTTATTGAATTTCAGGTTGACCGCAATCCCGCCGATAAAAGGCGTGTGATCCCATTTGGTACTCGAAAGCACCGAAGCAGTCGGGCCCTTACATTCGCGTCCTTGTGCAGGCCCGGAGCCGTCGGAAAGCGGGAAAAACGCCGGCCTGCCGTCGGGAGATGCGCCGGTTTCACGCCCGAAACGGTCGTGCATAATCCAACAAAACAAACTCGGAATCAGCCGCGCGTTGGAATAGCAGGGGGTATATTTCCGACATTCCGTGTTGATGAAGCCTGAAATGATTCCGGAATATCTGTCCACAGCATCGCAGTCGTTGCCGTATTTTTCAACGCAGTTCAATAACTGCAAACGCTGAGGTTCACAGCCCTCAAAATTGCTGTCCAGCATCTGTTTCAACTTCGCAAAGGTGTATTCCTTGTTCTCAAAAATCATTTTTTGAATGGCATACAGCGAATCCGCAATATTTGCCATCCCGACAAAAGTCGGCATAATCCAGTTGTAGCGCGCGCCTCCCCGGTCGATATCAAGGCCTCTGTCAAGGCAGTCGTTGATAAAACAGGAAAGCAGGGGGATAAACCCGCTTTTCTCCCGTGCCACCCGGCAGCTCAACTCCGTTTCGAAATTTGCATTGATCGACTCTCTCAGATGGTCAAAATACGTTTCCATCAGCGCTTCCATGGAATCATATTCCCGGTCGAGCACATCCAGCAGCTTTTGCACTAAATTGGTATAAGGACTCGCCACCCACACGTTCGACGAAGCAATTGGCGTGATCTCGACGCAGGTGCTGTGAATATACGAACACGCCTCCTTGGCGGGAAGCCCATACTCACGCAGTCCTTTCGTAATCACTTCGTCGTTAAAAATCGCCGGGTGCGAAAAGCCCTGTTTTAAAATATCGTAAGTCAATTCGATGTCTTCTTTCGGAGTATCGGTGCAGCAGCACAACCCGACCGATGGGTAAACCAATCGGCATTGCTCGATCACGCGCATGCCCATTTTAGTCAGCTCGTTCGAGACTACCTTGCCGTTTTCATCCCGTCCTCCGACCATGTAACCGCTCGAGAGTCCGTGGACAACACGGCGGTTGATCTGAATCGCAAGGCAATCCAACAGGGTCTGCGCTTCATACGGCGTAATTACTCCGGCTTTCAGGTCATTTTCAAAAAACCGCCATAAATAGCGGTCAGGCCGTCCGAGTTGAAATTGCTGGATATGTAAGCGCAGCGGATTTGCCGACAGACAGTAGGTCAAAAAGTGCACCGACTGCACGGCCTCATAAAACGTCTCGGCAGGATATTCGGGTACTTTTCGGCAAATCCGTGCAATCTTTATAAGCTCTTTACGGCGTTTTTCATCTTTACAATTTTCGGCTTGCTTCTCCGCTTCATCCGCATACCGGTTCGAAAACACCACCACAGTTTTCAGACATTGCTCGCACGTCTCGTAAAACAGATCCTTTTTAATATCTTCTGCTTTTGAAAGGTCAAACGCCGCCCGCTTATTTCGAACAATTTCCGTTACTCCGGAAATCCCTTTACCGAGAAGCAATTCATAATCGACGGTCATGTGCGAATCCTGCCCCCGCTGCAATGCAATCATCGGAACGGTATACTTTTTCAACAAATCCCACTCGGTCTGCTCTTCAGGTGTGAGTTTTCGGTTGCTTTTTCCTACAATCAGCTCGCCGTCGTCAATCGACGGTGCCGCGTTGGAAAACGCGTATAAGTACGCATCTCCATACCGTTTTTCAAAATGCATCAACGAATTATTCTCGGCAAATCTGCGGTAAAAGTTGATATAAATATCCTCGTAACTGATATACGGATCAATCGCCGGCAGGCGCAGCTTTTCAATTTTCTCGCGGTCGTAATCGCACATAATAATACCTCACAAAACGACAAACTTCAACTTTTCAAGTATAACACATCCATACTAATCTGCAAATAACAATCGGGTGATTACATATTTTTCAAAACCGGATTAAAATTCTGCAACGATTTTATTATATAGTTCCCGCTCAAAAGTAATGATATATTTTTGATGCTGCTCCGGTGTCAGGTAATAAGCTGAGAGCGTTTTGATGCCGAGTTGCTTTGCTTTATAAAGTCGGTGATTTCCGTCAATCAACTTTTCTTTTCCGGCATACAGTTGCACTAAAATCAGCGGCTGCGACAAATCGGTTGTCATTGCATACTCTTTGTTGCCGCAAAAACGGTTGCAGGCAGCCAGTTCGTCGACCGAAACCTCAATCAGCTCAAATTGTTCGGCATCCGCAAGCAGGGCTGCGATGTCCCAGAAAATACGTCCACTTGGCGTTCCGATCTGATATTTTTGTTCGATATGTCAGCCCTCCCATCAGGTAAGGTCAATCCGATACCGCACCTCGCGCGTTGCCTCTTTATCAGCAAAATCACTGTCTTTATAAGTGCAGTCGAAGACAAATCCGTACTTTTCATAAAATCGCCGCGCGCGGGCATTTTGTTCAAACGCCCACAAAAGCACCTTTTTATAACCGAGTCGTTTCAACTCCGCCAACGCCGTATCCATCAACATCTTACCGACGCCGGTACTCCAATATTCCTTCAGCGTATAAAGCGAAACCACCTCTCCGAAATCCGGCAAATCTGCATCACGACTGGATCTGGATGTACATAAACCACAGGGTGTCTCGCCGTTAAACGCGAGGTAATACTGTCCTTTCCGTTCAGAAAGAATTGATTGAAACTTAACGGTGCGTTTTTCGATATCGGCCCTTGCCGCCATTTCCTCGGGTGAGATGATATCGACATAAGCCGCTTTCCACGACTCACAGATAATATATGCAAAAGCCCGCGCATCGGCCTCCGTAGCGTCACGGATGCTGAACACCTTTTCACCCGATTGGTACGCTTTAATGCGCTCGTCAATCATTTTCCATGCTGTCGGATTCGCAACTTCGTAATTCTCAACCGGCCAGCCCTCGGGTTTTTCACCTAAATACGGCTCAAAACCCATCTTTTTATAAATGTTAATTGCCTTGTAGCTGTGCGTCTTGGTCGTCAGATATAAAAATCCGTCGTTATTAATCTCGTTGTAGATGTCAAGAAGCTTGCTGAGCAGTGCCTTCATCAACCCATATCCCTGATATTCAGGCAGACAAGCGACCCGGTGAATCCGCCAATGGGTCTCCCCGAAATCCTTTCCGGGCCAAAGTGAAGCCGTCGCCGCTGCTTTGCCGTCGGTTGCAATCGCAAATAAACATTGTTTTTTCAACAACTCCGGGCAAGATAAAAAATCACGTGCAAAGACCGCGCGGGCCTGTTCGAGGGTGTCCATCTGAAAAACCCCGTATTGAATCCGCGCCCAATCCTCCTCCATACCCAGACGATAGCCGGAAAAAGTAAACCCCTCCGGCAGCTCAAAATGCGGATAGGTATGTACATCCGGTTTGACCATCAGCACGCTGATTTTCGGCAGTGACTTATCGAGCATAACTTATTTCCTCATTGAATTTTGTTCGACCGGACGGCTCGTTCCGTGATCTTTTCATCCCCGGTCAGCTTTCCGACCAGAATCTCGTTATTCGGGTCGTGCGCGTCGAACCTGCGCCGAGTGGTCAGGGGATTGTCGTTGGCGTAGCAGTAAATGCACCCGTTCATACAGGTATTATACGCGCCGATGTCGACGCTTTCAACACATCCGCAGCTCGGTCTTTGATTTTTATCGGATTTCAAATCGAGCTTGCAGCCGCAGATTTTTTCAATTCTTTCAAGATCAATGCAGCTTGCTCTTTCAATTCTGTATTTGTTCAAATCATTTTCGCAGCAGGCGACCGGCCGAAGCCCGTATGCCCTAGCGGTTTCTGTAATATTTCCCGACAATTCGGCTATTTCACCGGCGGTAATCGCCCGTACGAGTGGCGTTTTCAGCTTCGCATATAAATCCACAAAACTGACCGTCACAGTATCCGTAAAGCCGGTTAGCTTTTCACACATTCTCTTGAATTCACTCTTGTGAAAAGCCAAATCAAGCACATCATTCAAAATAATCGGGTCATATCGCCAAACTATGCGGTCTTTCCCGATTCGCTTTGAAAGTTTTATAAAAGTATCTTCCACAGATGATTTATCCCGCAATCCCGGTTCAATGGTCTGGTCATACGGCGTCAGCGTGAATTGAAAATAATACCGATATCCCATTCCGTCCAATTCATCTAGGAAAGGTAAAAAGCTTGCGGGGTCTTTTGTCCAAAAGACGATGCAATCGACGATATTTGGGATCAGCGGAACACGCGAAAGCTGCGCGTGATTCATCGGATTTCGGGTCAAAACAGACCCCGCGCGAATCCGGTTCATAAACCACTCGCCGTAAAAGCAGGGAATATCCGTTCTCCTCGATGCGGAGAGAATCAATAATAAAACATCCTTTCAAGATTAATATTTATAGTCCAATCCGAACAGAGCAATTTTTTTGTCGCGATTGTTGTCATATAGCTCTTTTCGGACAGTGATCATATTGAGCGAATCATAACCCAATTTATGATATAACCGCATCGCGTCCAGATTGCGCGGAACCACTTCCAGACAAACCGCGTCATAACCAGGTTTGCTTTTGATAAGTTCTTCGGCAAGTTTAATCGCTTCGGTTGCAATGCCTTTTCGGCGCATGGTCTCGTCGACGAAGATGTCCTCAATCCACGCCACATTCCCGCCGCGATACCCGATATGTAAAAATCCAACAGATCGTTCATTGTATTCAATCACATACAGCTCGTGACCGTCCGAAGTCCAGCTCGATAGGTTTACAGCGGCGTTTTCATGATTCTTCTCATCCGAAATCGGCTTTTTGCCCCGCAGTTCGCAGTGGTATCCGAAAAAGCGGATGATCCGCTCAATCGTTTCCTCACGAAACCGACTGTGATATTCTTCCAAAACAACCGTCATTTCACTCACCCTCAAATTTGATTGAGTTTCCGTATTTTTTGTTGTTTATTTTTTCCTTAATCGGAATCACCTTTTCAAGGTTGATGTCATAGGTGTTTGCAATCGCCAGTATATAATACACTACATCCCAGAGTTCTTCTTCCACGGTCTCTTTTACTTTACCTTCCTGTTCGGGTCGAAGGTCTTTACGCATGGCGCGGGCGAGCTCGCCGATCTCCTCCGCCAGCTTCATAAAATACTTCTCTTTCTGCTCCGGATGAAAATCTTTGGATTTGATGTATTCTTGCAAATAAGAAATCGTGATGCCCATGTTCATGTCTCCTTAATGATTTTTAACATCCGTTCGGCGGTCTGTTCCGGCGTGAGATCGGTGGTACCGATTTTCGGGTAGTCCAAACCATCGAAAATGGTTCTGGTGTTTTCCATGGAATAGACAATACGCTCTTCATTGCGCCCGTCGTTTTTCATCCGCCGGATATTTTCGCTCTCACAACAGGTTAGCAGAATCGTTATCACTTCAAACTCGAATTCCGCTTTTAGTTCTCCAAGCATATCCTCGAGCATTTTCTTTCGGTGCGCATGGTACCCGTAAGGAAAAATGACATACTCCACAAAAGAAGTTTTGAAATAATTACGCATCAGCGCTAGGATATTCTGTTTCTGAACGGCAATCACTTCTTCGCCGCGCGCCGGGTTCATCATGCGCAAGGAGTCGCTGTCTATATATGCGGAATGGGGCAGAACTTTCAAAAACGCGGCGCTCGCGGTCGATTTCCCGACGCCGTTCGGCCCGAGAATTAAAATTAATTTTTTCATTCGGGTTCCTCTCGTAAATCATCCTTTAAACAGTTCTTCAACTCTGTGAATATTTTATCACAAAATTTTACCAAGCGAAAGCGTTCCCGGGGCAGGGCGGCAGCAATTTTTTCAGCGGTGCTCACTGCCAATCGACAATCGTCCTCGCCGACCAAACCCTCAGAATACGCTTGCTCGAGCTCATCCGCGTCAAGCGTCATAATCCTGCCGTCAGGCAGCAGTACGACATCGATAAACAAATCAAAATAAAAGGACTCTTCTCCGCAAATCGTGTTATCTTTGGTGATATCGAAATAATACTGAATCGGTTGGTCCTCGGCGTCGAATTGGACGGTCAGCCACCAGTTTTCATTTTCCGGCCCGATCTGCATCCAGTTAAAACTCCGATCCGCCATTATTGTTCTTTTGCTCAATAACGTCACAATCAACGGAGCGGTGACTTCGCGAATTTCAAATAATCCTGCCATTCCTTTTAACTTCGGAAAATCCAGCGGCATATAGGCGCTCGACGATTTGGTGACCCGCTTCCAATTAGTTAGATTCAACGTTTTTCTCTTGACCCGCAGTTGCTCTGACCCCGAGAACAGAATCGGATCAAAGTACATTGGCGTGAAAATGAACCCACCGATATTTTGTTCTTTGTCCGAAGCGGTAAAACCGTATTTTTGATAAAACGGCATACCAACAGGGGAGGCCTCGAGCGTAACGCGTCTGATGCCCGCTCTCGTCAAATCTGCGATTACAGCGTCCATCAAAGCCGTGGCAATTCCTTGTCTTTGATAAACCCCATCCACAAACAGCATGGAAATCCTGCCTTCGCCGCGCTCGGAAATCACCCCGACGATTTTATCTCCGCCGCCATTCTCTACCTCATCAACAGCGATAAACATCATATGCTTTTGTAAGGTATAGTTGGTGATATACCCCTCATTTTTCACGCATCCGCCGATAAATTTTGGGATTGCATCCTCAGTATAAAGCGGTGCTTCGAACTCCGTAAAAACACGCCTTCCCAGTTCCAGCGCAGGCAAAACGTCCTCCGGATTTGCTCTTCGAATTCTAATCATCTTCGCTCTCTGCATTCATCGGACATTCGTGCAGACACGAACCGCAGTCCTTGCATTGTTTATTGATTTTCGGAACAGGGAAGCCCATTTTCCCGTTTTCAATTACAATGGCCCCATTCGGGCAGGCCGATATGCACGCCATGCACCCTATGCACAGCCCGATATTGATCACATGGCTGATGTTCATTTATCTTATCTCCAATCATTTTCTTTTTACTTTTTAACTCATTCTTCTGTACATCAAAAAATCGGCCCGGGCATTACCTTGTGAATTCTCCCGGTCAAAAGCATGAGAAGGGTAAAACATAACTTGACGCCATACTATGAAAGTCAAAAAGATTATTTTTCAATCAACTCAGATAAAGCAGCCGAAAAAGCTTCTCTTCCTGCAGTGGAAAGATGAATCAAATCCTGAAAATAGGTCGCGTTGCTGCTGTCAAACTCATATGTCTTTATTAATGATAATTTCGTATCTTTCATTTCAAGATAAGTTGAAAAGGTCTGATCTGTAACGATCATTTGCACATTTTCCGCAGCAAGCAGCGTCATATATTCCTTCATTATAACTCGATAAGTCTTATTTTTAACTATTTTTAAATACTTCGGCGCTTCCACGAAAACCAGCTTGATGTTATTTTCTCGGCAAAGTTGGATAATTTCAAAAAGACTTGTAACTTGTTCGAAATTAAGATTAAAAAAACGGGTGTAGATTGGCAGTGAATTGAGGATTTCAGCGGTTTTACCCACATTCCCGGCGGTGCTGCTCCCGTTTCGATAACGCGAATTGACAAGGGGATAAGAAAGCGGCCAGGTCAAAAACAACTCGTTATTGGCTGTGACAGCCATTTCGAATAATTCTTTAATCCCCGCTTTTCCCTTTTCGGAAAGCATTTTGTAAAGTTCGGCCATATATTTAAAATCGGTATCCAAGACCAATCGGTCATCACTTAATGAAACTTCCGTGGCAAGTGTGTAAGCATACATATCGACATAGAGTTCCTTGATATTCACTCCGCGCTCGATCAGATATCTTAATTCGGAAGCTTCAAGACACGGTTGATTCCCGTTATATGATAATAAATATACCGAACGGCTCGTATTTGCTCCGATGATATTGACGTCAAGTCCTTGTCTGAAAATCGAGGAACCGATAAAAAGACGGTCGATTTCCCCGTCCGAAATCAGTCGGCTCATACCGAATTCGGCGTTATCCATTCTATGGCTTAAACTGAACTTTTTCACCGGTACAAAAGCGCAGATGAGAACCAAAGAGGCAAGCACAACATATAAAATTCTTTTCATGAATTGTCTGCCTCCTTAAAAGTTCGCATAAATAAAGCTCGAAGCGCCGAAAACGCCGAACAAAACGGCACTTACGAGGAAGAATACCTGCCAGGCCGAAAGGGTAAGGGATTTTTGCGGTTTTCTCCGTTTGTCTTCGAGCAGTTCGAAAATCAGGAAGATCAATATAAACAGACATACAGTCAGGAAAAATGCCACGCAAGTGTTGTCACCGGTGAACGGCATGATCGAATTTATGATTGAATTTCTGTCAAAAGCAAACCCGACAAACATCCGTTTGATATATAAAAACGCCGTACCGAGAGACGAAGATCTAAAGAAAATCCACCCGAACATCACAACCACAAATGTAAACAGGACGGAGAACAGCTGATAAATAAAACTGCGTTTCTTTTCACGTTCCTTAGGCGTTAGTATGTTCAAAACGCCGTGATAGCCGCCCCAAAACAAAAAGTTCCAACCCGCGCCGTGCCACATGCCGCAGATTAAAAAAGTGACCATCACATTTAACGCTCGTCTTAATTTCGAGCAATGGTTTCCGCCCAGCGAGATATAGAGATAATCCCGCAGCCACGATGACAGCGAGATGTGCCACCGGCTCCAGAAATCCCGGATATTCATCGATAAATAGGGCCGCCGGAAATTTTCGATCGTATCAAACCCGAGCAAGTTCGAAAACCCGACCGCAATCTCAGAATACCCCGCAAAATCGCAGTAAAGCTGAACCGAATAAAAAAATGCCGCCAGCCAAAGCGCAAGCGAGGGATGTGTTCCGGGAGAGTCGAACACTGTGTTCACATAACCCGACAATCGATTGGCAATTACGGCTTTCATAAACAGACCAAGTAAAATCCGTTGAAATCCCTTTTGCGCAAGCTCACTCCGAAAAGTCAATCCCTCGGAAACGGACTTTCGAAAACGATCATATCGTTCAATCGGCCCCGAGATGATGTGCACAAAAAACGATGTGAACACCGCATAGGTGATAATGTTTGTCTCATGTTCATATTTTTGCTTATATACATCAATCAGATAACCGATCATCCTGAAGGAGTAATACGAAATCCCCAGCGGAATCAATAGTTTCAGCGTCATTTCCGTAGTTCCGATGCCGAAAGCCGTCAAAGCGGAATTGATACTCTCACAAAAAAATCCGAAATACTTGAATCCGAACAGTGCCATAATGACCGGGATAATTCCCGCAATCAAGCAACCCTTGCGGTTTTTATTCCGACCCATCCATCCCCCGCATAAAAACGTCCAAACCGTCTCTGCGGCTAAAATCGCAAACATCTTATAATCGCACAACAGATAAAACAGGACGTTTGCGCAGAACAGAAAATAGAGCCGCCTTTTTTTCGGTGTCACATAATAAAGCGCCGTGATCACCGCAAAGGCGAGAATCAAACTCAGTGTGCTGTTTTGAAACGTCCCGTCGAAGATTTGTGCGATCATATAATTTTTTATACCTTCTTACATTTTAACAGTAAAGACCAGTGTTTGCTGTAATAATTCGTATCGTCCGCTTTATATTCAGCGTTCTCAATCGGCGGCAGTTCAAAGATCCAATTCGAAAAGAACCGCCTGACATCAAAAATATTGACATAAAAATGCGGCATATCCTGTCCGGCTTCAATCTCATTCCGCAGCAAGGTGTTTTCATCAAGCATTTTATATTGATCGGCGTTTTGAAAACTGTAGGTGTTTTTCGAAATCAACGTTAAGAACAACTCACCCCCGGGTTTCAGCACCCGCTTGATCTCCTCTAATACGGCAGTAAATCCGTTTGCGTCGGTGTGGTAGACAACGTTATAAGCCATGATACAGTCGAAACTGTTGTCCTCAAACGGCAGTGTGAGCATATTAGAAACAGCGGTTTTGACGGTCAAGCCCTCTTTTTTCGCCCATTCGCGCAGATGGTTGACCCCGTAATCCGAGAGATCTACCGCGTTTACGTCAAAGCCTTTTGTCGCCATGTAAATCGAGTGCCGCCCGAGCCCGCATCCGAGATCAAGAAAACTTTTGAACCCGAGCCCTTGCCACCGTTCCGCCAAATAAGCCGATTCCGTACAGGGGATAAGCCACACATTGTCGGTGTTCTTGCTCCAATCCCATGCTTTTGTGATGTAATTATTCATATTTCCTCCGTTTTTTGTTTAGCACAGTGATACATTGCCGCGATGTTTTCGGTCGGGATGTCTGCGCTTAAAATTTGACTTCCCGCAAAAATATAACCGCTTTCTTTAAACAAATCCATCAAGCGGCGGCATTCAATGGTGACTTCGCCGGGCTTACCGTTCGGCAGCAGATGTTGGGTGTCCACAGCGCCGTGAAAGATCAATTGATCGCCAAATTCGGCAATCAAACCCTCCGGCTCCATATCGCGCGCGGTTACCTGAATAGGATCCAGTATTTCCACACCTGCTTTGATCAAGAAGGGGATCAGCGGCTTAATCCCGCCGCAGGAATGCATCATCACATGCAAACCGTAGGATTTGGCGAGACCACATAACTTTTTGATGTTTTCAAAAAAGAATTCAGCCCACATCTCCTCGCCTAACAACAGCCCCATTTGACTTCCGAAGTCATTACCGAAAAACCAAACGTCCATTTTGCCTTTCAGCGTGTTAAAGTAGGCATCGTTTAATTCCAAATAGACTTCGGTCATTTTGTCCACCAGAGCGTGGATTCTCTCCGGTTCCAAAGCAATATCGGTCAAAAACCGCTCGAATCCGTACATGCGGTAGCAGTCACCCATGATGCCGGTCCAGAGCCCGCCGATAATCACGCGGTTTTGGTTATCCTCTGCTTCTTTAACCAGCGGAGCGAAATCAAAATCATCGCGCGTCGGGAAAGGATGCCGTAAAATATCCTGTGTGGTTTGAGCGTTTTTTAGTGGGGCTTCAATCGCCTCATCCACCGCAAATTTGGAATCATAAGCCGATCGTCTCCACCGGATGCCGAACGGGCAAATTCGTTCCTGTTGTGTAACATCGATTTGCTTTTTCCAACACCGGAAATACCCCTCGTTTTGTGAGATGTCGCGTGTCGGAAGATAGAAAAAATCGCTTCCTACATCATCCAAAAGCTCTTTTTCGGTTGCAGCGCCGTAATATTGTCTCAACCTGCGTTCGACTTTCGGCGCTGCCATGAAGTCGACCATGACTCCTTTTTTAGAGAGCAATAAATTTTCAAATTTTTCTTTTCTATTCATGCTTTCTCCGTTGCTTCGGTCTGCGAATAACAAAACCAAAATATTCAATTCGATATTACCACATTTTAGCCAAATTTTCAATGAGATCGGAGGTGTTTTCAGAATTTCAAAAATAAGGGTTGACAAATTGTTATGACTTGTGTTATACTCGGTAAAATTTTTTCACGGGAGGGTATCGGTTATGACGTTGTTCAAAGCGAATTTCTATACGACAATGACTACCACCGGTACGCATGACGTGTATGGTACTACTACCACTACCGCCGTGCTTATCCCTCTGTTATCAACTTCGGAAAAATAGAAGATCATTTTTCGAACCAACAGCGGTGTAAGCAAAGTATAAAAGCTTGCGCCGTTTTTTATTTTACTCAGGAGGAATTCAAATGAAAATCACCATCCGTTCATCCGTCCTCGAAGATTGCGAAAAAATCCGCCCTCTGCAAAAGGAGATAACCGACCTGCACCATAACAGCTGCCCCGATTTGCTAAAAACCGAGCCCAAATTCTTTACGCCCGAGGCTTTTTTGGAATTATTAAATAAGCCCGATTATTTTACCTACATTGCCGAAAGCGAAGCCGGTGAGGTCGTCGGATATGCGTTTGTGAAGATCGACCGCGTCCGAAACCATCCCGTGTTTATCGATTTCGACCGGTTTTGCATTGAGGACATTTGCGTTCTTATAAAACACCGCCGTACGGGTATCGGGCGAATGTTATTCGAGCGTTGTAAAGCAACCGCGCAAGAAAAGAATTGTCGCAGCATAGAACTGAGCGTCTGGTGTTTTAACACCGAAGCGATCGTATTTTACAAGTCCATGGGCTTGCAAGAACGTTATATGCGTATGGAATTAAAACTCAATTCCGAATCATGAAATATCAGCTTTGAAATTTTAGGTAACACAAAGGAGACCCGTCATGGATGATAAGCGTATATATCTGATCGCACAATTTGATAATAACACAAAACAAAAAGCTGACCGGAATTTACGATAAGCTCGTTCAATCGGGTTTCATCGGCGAACAGACAAAAGATATCCCTTATCATTTCACTTTTGGAAGCTTTGATTTGGGGCTTGAAACGCAGGTTTTGGAACGCACGCAAGTCGTTTGTCAACTGACAAAACCCTTTGACATTGCTCTCAACTATAACGGCTTGTTTGGATTAAAAGTTTTGTTTCTGGCTCCCTCAATAAATATGGAATTGTTGAAACTTTACAGCGACTTAGTACCAAGCGGGACAGTAAACGGCAGTCATAATTGGGTAGCACATGCCACGATTCTCATGGATAATCCGGATCATATTCAAGCAGCAATTCCGATTGTTTCACAAGCTTTCTCGCCTTTCGTCGCTAAAATTGAAAGCATCGGGGTGTACGAATTTTTCCCGAAGAAATTCATAGCGGAATATAACATAACGCGTAATACAAAAATAAGCAGAAACGGAAGATAAAAATATGAACAGATTAAAACTGATATTCCCCACCCTCGAAATGGAGTCACAAGCATTGGCATTTCGTCAGGAGTGTTTTGATAACGGCGAAACCGAGATCCAAGGCGACGGCGGGCTCGATCACGCCGAGAGTTATGCCGGTTGGATTGCAAAAATCAACGACGACCTGATGAACGATAGCAATCCTTATGTCCCCGCATCCCTATATTTTGCCTTCGACGGTGAAAAATTGGTAGGCGTCATTCAAATCCGTCACCGGTTGAACGAGGAATTATTGAAATGTAACGGAAACATCGGCTATCATATTCGACCCACCCAACGCAAAAAGGGTTATGCAACCGAAATGCTCGCATTGGCGCTTGAAAAGTGCAGGGAACTGGGTCTTGAAAAAGTGCTTGTCTCTTGCGACAACGATAACTACGGCTCGGCAAAAACCATTCAAAAAAACGGCGGTGTTCTCGAAAATGAGGTCACATTGGAAGACGGCGCTGTTGTTCAGCGCTATTGGATTGAAATCCCCAAAAAAGACGGCATCATCAAGGGCAGACTAAAATTGGTGTTCCCGACTCTCCAAATGGAGCAAAAAGCGCTCGATTACCGTCAGGAGTGCTTCGACGCAGGAGAAGTCGAAATCAACGGCGACGCAGGACTCGACCACGCCGATAACTACGCCGATTGGATTAAAAGAATTGAATCCGATCTGACGATCAAATATGAAACCAACGCGCTCGTTCCTGCCACCGAGTATTTCGCTTTTGACGGCGACCGCATGATCGGAACCATTCAAATCCGTCATAAACTGAATGAGTATTTGTTCAATTACGCCGGTCACATCGGCTACGAAATCCGCCCCTCGGAGCGCAGAAAGGGCTACGCTGCCGAAATGCTTTCGCTTGCACTGCAAAAGTGCAGGGAACTGGGGCTTGAGCGCGTGCTGATAACCTGCGTCAAAACCAACATCGGCTCCGCCAAAACCATGATCAAAAACGGCGGTGTACTGGAAAACGAAGTCTTAAAAGACGGCGTATCTTTTCAAAGGTATTGGATTGAGCTTCCCAAAGCAGATATTCGGCTCATTACAAGCCAACAATTCGACGCTTGCATCAAAGTTATCAATACAAGTTTTTTAACTGTTGCAAAACAATTCGGTCTTACAAAAGAAACTGTACCAACCCATTGTGCTTTTTTTGGTGTAGACCGACTAGAAAGCGAATCTGCGCACGGCGACGAGATGTACGGGCTTTATAAAGCAGATCAAATCATCGGCTTTGTGTCACTCGCGAATAGACCGCTCAATGAAAATGATCCGATTGAAAGGGTGTTTACGATGAGACACCTGGCTGTTCTGCCCGAATACCGTCATATGGGTTACGGCAAATTACTGATTGACTATATTTGTGTCCGAACTAAAGTGCTCGGCGGTAAAAGGTTACTCATCCGCATCATTGACAAACACACTGTTTTGAAAAACTGGTATCTCGAATACGGATTCATCCAGACCGAAACGCGTACATTCAATCACCTGCCGTTCACGGTCTGTTTTATGGAAAAAACCGATTGATTAAAGTCAAGGAGTGAATCATTATGGAATTTTGCAGCACAAGAGATAAGAAATTAAATGTGAGCGCAGCAGTCGCGATCTTATCCGGTCTCGCGCCGGACGGCGGTTTGTTTGTTCCTACTTCGCTTCCGTCGTTTTCGCTTGCCGAGGTCACAGCAATGAGCGAAATGGATTACCGCGCCTGCGCTTTAACAGTGCTGCAAAAGTTTCTGCCCGGATTTTCCGCGGATGAACTTTCGTCCTATATCCAAAAGGCCTACGGGGATAATTTTGATACCGCTGATCCCGCGCCTCTGCATGACCTCGGCGACAATCTTTATACGCTGGAACTCTTTCACGGCCCTACCTGCGCTTTCAAGGATTTCGCTCTGCAAATGTTGCCCCATCTGCTGGCCTCCGCAGCGAAAAAGTGCGCAACTAATAAAAAGATTGCCATTCTCACTGCCACCTCGGGTGATACCGGAAAAGCCGCGATGGAGGGTTATGCAAACGTCCCCGGCACTTGCATCTGCGTGTTTTATCCCAATGGCGGCACCAGCGAAATCCAACGTCTCCAGATGGCAACACAAAAAGGTGATAACGTCAATGTGCTTGCCGTCAGGGGCAATTTCGACGACACGCAAAATGGGGTCAAGGAAATTTTCTCCGACAAGGCCTTGGAAGAGGAGTTTTCTCGTAAAGGTATTCTGCTTTCCAGTGCCAATTCCATCAACTGGGGACGCCTTGCCCCGCAAATCGTTTATTACTATTACACCTATTCCCGTTTATTAAATAATAAAGCTATCCAACCGGGTGAACCCGTCAATTTCTGCGTGCCGACCGGCAACTTCGGCGATATTTTAGCCGGTTATTATGCCAAAAAGAGCGGCCTGCCGATCAACAAACTTATCTGCGCCTCCAATAAAAACAACATTCTCACCGATTTTATCAACACCGGTGTTTACGATAAAAACCGACCGTTTTACCGGACCGACTCACCCTCGATGGATATTCTGATCTCCTCCAACCTCGAGCGTCTGCTGTTCATGCTCTGCAATGACAATGTAAAAGTAAACGGATTTATGGATCAGTTGAAAGTAACAGGACGTTACGAAATCGGAAAAGAGCTGCTTGCCAAACTGCACAACGAGGGTTTTTGTGCATATTACAGTGTCGAGAATGCCACAGAGTCCTGCATTGCCGAGATCTGGAACGAAAAGTCCTATCTCTGCGACACGCATACCGCCGTGGGTCTCAACGCTTACCGGCAATATCGAACAACGCAGGGCGACCGAACTACGACCGCGGTGCTCTCCACCGCTTCCCCGTTTAAGTTCGCCCCCGCCATTCTGCGCGCGCTCGGGCAAACACCGCCCAAAAGCGGCTTTGGAGCCGTTGACACGCTGGAGCAGTTCACCGGACTTTCCGCCCCCAAGCGGTTAAAAGAAATCCGGGAATTGCCCGTTCGATTCGATCAAACCATCAGCCGGTCCGAGATGAAGCAAAAGGTGATCGACTGGCTGAAATAATTTATAAAGCTGGTTGTCAAAATGAAATATGTTGTATTTTTAGGCGACGGCATGGCCGATATCGCCGTACCGGAGCTATCAAACCGCACACCTCTTGAAGCGGCAAAACACCCCGCAATGGATGAACTTGCCCGAAAGGGCATTTTCGGCATGGCAAAAACCATCCCCGACGGCATGGAAGCAGGCAGCGATACCGCCAACCTTTCGGTATTCGGCTATGACCCGAAAATCTATTATTCGGGGCGCTCTCCGCTTGAAGCCGTCAATATGGGCATTGACCTCTCTCCCGAAGACGTCACCTACCGTTGCAACACGGTTACGCTCTCAAAAGCCGCAAAGCTCGAAGACACCGTGATGCTGGATTACAGTGCAGGGGAGATTGAAAATGAGGACTCCCACACCATCATCGAGTCTATTGCGCGTCACTTTTCCGATAAAGCAGAACTTTTCGCAGGAATCCGTTATCGTCACTGCCTTGTGCTTCGAAATGCCGAAACAGGTGCTAAGACATTTGCACCGCATGACATCCACGGTCAAAAGGTAGGAAAATATCTCCCTAAAGGTGTAAACAGCGATTTATTGCGTGAGATCATGGAATATTCTTTTTTTGAGCTTCCGAAGCATCCGGCCAACATCCGTCGTGTCAAAGAGGGCAAAAAGCCGGTCTCGGCGGTTTGGCTCTGGGGCGAGGGCAGAAAGCCCCAAATGACCGATTTCAAGGAAAAATTCGGCCTTCAAGGCAGCATCATCTCGGCGGTCGATCTGATCCAGGGCATGGGTAAATGCGCAGGACTGCGGGTGCTTCAAGTACCGGGCGTGACCGGTGACAATTCCACCGATTTCGCCGCCAAAGGCCGCGCCGCAATAGAAGCTTTAAAAACCGACGATTTCGTCTATATCCATGTCGAAGCCCCGGACGAGTGCGGCCATCACGGTCAACCGGCAGAAAAGGTCTGGTCGATTGAGCAGATCGATCAAAAAATCGTTAATCCGGTCATGGATTATCTCAAGTTCTGCGGCGAGCCGTTCGGTGTCTTACTGATGCCCGACCACCCGACGCTGGTCTCCACCACCACACACAGCGCTGAGCCCGTTCCGTTCGCGTTTTACGACAGCCGCAGGGAACTCGATAACGGTTACGATTCCCGTTTCACGGAACCCTGCGCGCAAAACACCGGCTTTTATCAGGAACACGCCCACGAATTGATGAATCTGATGGTCAATTATGAGGAGATGTCCGCGCTTTCACCCCATAAATATGTAATCCGATATTGACTTTGAGTGAATAAATGTTAAAATGCAGCAAGCAGATTCTTCATTCACCTGCTGCTTTTACGCTTCTTTTTTAAAAATGTGGAGAATCGATATAAAGATGGACATAACCCAAAATCAGAAACCTCATTGGATTGTAAAATTCCTCAAAAATAACGCAATGATGCTGATCGCCGTATTAACGGCGGTGATCTCGGCTTTTTTCGTCAAACCCGACAGCGCCTATCTCGGTTATTTCGATTTCAAAACACTCACCTGTCTTTTTTGCGTGCTTGCAGTCGTCTGTGCCTTTAAAAATATCGCCTTCTTCGAATTGCTGGCGGCACAGATTGTCAAACGTTGCAAAAATACCCGCACAACGGTGCTGGTGCTCGTCTATATCACTTTTTTCAGCTCAATGCTCATCACTAACGACACGGCTTTACTGACGTTTTTGCCGCTCGCCTACACAACTCTGAAACGCA
>DAOPZJ010000049.1 GCA_035353335.1 Oscillospiraceae bacterium
AAGGAGGACTGAAAATGTCCGATTTATTTGGACGTAAAAATCAAATCCCGATGATTATCGGTTTATCGGCTGTTAATGCATCTTATGATGAATATAGCAAACTCGATATACTTGGGTATCCTTTTAAATTCATTCAAAAACTCAATCCGGAGCGAAACAGTATAGGAAAGATACGCCAGTTTTACCCTCATATTCTATATGAGAAAAGGCAAAACGCTCAACTACATAGATACGGATTAGGTCCTTTTTGTCATTTTACAATTTCAAATGAATGGAGCGGTGTATGCGGGGTGTATGCAGTTTGCGATTCTCAACAACTGCTTTACATTGGACAGTGTATAGATTTGGCAAAGCGTTATAATAGCGGATACGGTAACATTTCACCACGTAATTGTTTTATAGGGGGTCAGCAGACAAACTGTAAAATAAACGCTATGGTTTTGAAAAAGTATCTGGAAGGTGGGGAAGTATATCTTTATTTTTATGAGACGAAAGATTTTGATCGGGTCGAACACAAGCTTATCAGTAGACTAACACCACCGCTTAACGAACGAGTTTGAATAAAGGAGTTGTAAAAAATGGGCAAGTATGGACAAATTGCGGTAAAAGCCGCGAAGTATATTCAAATGGGGAAAACGCCACGCGCAGCGTGGGAAACAGCGAGTTGTGAAGTTTTTGAACGTGGAAGTTCGTCGCAGGTAAAAGGTTGTCCGAAAAATGCTTTTATTGGTCTTTATGGGGGAAACGGAAAAAACGCTGAGTATGCTCAAAAGGCACTTGCATACTTGAAAACTCACCCAAGTAAAAACATAACAGAATTCGAATTATGGGAAATCGTTATGTCGGGAGTACAGAAAGCATATAATCATCAAATGGATGTGGTTCTTGCGTTATATAGAGAAGGTTTAATTTAAATTTCTTCGTGGCATTTGCTTTTTTATAAATTAAATCGTAATTTTATCTGTTCGGCAACCTGAGCGGCGGAAAGATTCGTATTGTCGATCTTGATATAATTCTCAAACGGAATCTCACCGTCGTTGCTGACGCAGCGGTGTTTGGCATCGTCATTGATCAACCGCTGATTGGAGATTTCAATGTCCCGTTTCGAAGCTTTATGCTTCAAACGGTTTTCGGTGGCGTTTCGCTGCAAACGGACTTCCTGCGGGGCGACCAGTTCAACATAATAAACCTCTGCGCCGTGTTGTTCAAAGAGTTCCCGGACATGCGCGATATAATCCCAGTCCGATTGCAAGTCAAACCCCCACATATAGGTGAAAATCAAGCCGTATGCGTCGGAGGCGGCGAATTCCTCGAAAATCACCTCACGCAGGCGCTTAATCGCGGTTCCGTTCAATTTCCCGAAAATTTCAAGAATCGGTTCGATGGTCATATGATTGTGAAACAGCCGCAGATCGGTGATTTTCATCAGTTCCTGTCCGACGGTCATTTTCCCGACCGCGCTGTCGCCGATTAAGATGACGAGTTTCATAATATAACCTCCTTTTAAGAAATCGGCGGCCTTTCAACGAAAGGCCGCACCTGTAGGGAAAGGTCTTGACCTTTCCGAGCGGACGAACAATGTTCGTTCGCACAAAGCATCTGCATTAATGCTGTTTAATGATAACATTTTCATTTTAAGTTAATGCGTATTGAAACGGTCATGTGAGCAGGTGAATGTTGTTCGTCCGCATTATGTGGTATGATTGAAGCAACCATAATTTTATTTTCTTATGGATTTGGAAATTGATAGCTTGTAAAAAATTTAATCCGACACAAATCGGAGGATTTTCGCGGGCGAACCCTTCGCCCGCTCGGAAAAGTCAAGACTTTTCCCTACAGGAACGCGGCGGGATGTGGGCATCCCGCCCTACTTATATTTTACACTTATATAAGCTCGTGCACGCTCTCGCGCTGTTGAAAGCGGATTTCGACGGTGCGGTCGATCGGGGAATCGTCGGTGCTGTAGATCGTGAACGCGTCTTTGGACTGCGGGACGCTGCCGCGCATGCTCGAATGATACAGATGGCTCGCGAACGCGCTGTCGATGATAATCTCAGGGCCCGCCGGGTGTTCGAGCCGAATCTCGCCGTGCTTGACCGTGATCTGATTGCCCGCGGCCGCCTCTGTGACGACGTCGTCGGTCTCGACGCGGCAATTCGGGGAGATCACGTATTCGAGCTTGAACGGCACTTCTTCGGTGCCTGATGTTGTGATATGCAGGCGCACGCCGTCCGGCAGATCGGTAAATTCGACGGTAAAATCGAGGTCACAGGGGTGGACGATGCCGCGCTTGTCATAGTCCAGATCGCTCCAGACCGAAGAGGTCGGGTTCTCAAACGGCAGTCGGTAATCGCCGTGGGAGTGAAAGGTCATCATAAATCCCGCCGCGGTCTTCTCCAGCTTTTGGGGCATGAATTGAGCGACCGCAAAGAAAGAGGCGCAGATACGCAGGTACATCTGAATTTCGCCGCATTTGATAAACATAAAGTTCGGGTTCAGAGCGATGATCGAATACGACCAAAAACCGTCTCTGCGGCGGTAGATGTCGGAGCCGGGGTAATATTTGCTGTAAGTCACCGGCACGGTGACGCCGGTGAGGTCGGGCTCGAATTCTTTGAGTTCCGGAATCAGCATATACAACCAAAGCGGTCCCGGAACGCCCTTACCGGTATAGACCGTGTCCTCAAAAATCTGTTCGGCGAATTTCAGATACCGCTTGTCATTAAACAGATAACCCGCCCACAGATAGAGGTGAAAATAGCTGTGTCCGGGATAAAACTTTCCGCTCGCGGCGCCCTCGCCCTTGTCTTTACGGCGGGAGTTCTGGGTGAAGATCGTGCCGTCCGGTTCGATGTAATTAAATAATAAATCCATGTTCTTTTTGACGTGCGGATAGAGTTCGGGCAGATTGCCCTCTTCGGCCATCATCAACAGGGCGTTGTCGTTGACGCCGTTGTACATGCCCGGCGAGCGCTCGGTGAATTCGCCGTCCTCGTCGATGTCGATTCCCTCGGCGAGGTATTTTTCGGCCTTTTCTTTCAGTTCCGGCCAGCCGAGGATGTTGTAGCAGCCGAGCAGAGCGGCGCTCTCGACCCAGCGGTGATTCGGGGTATGGAACCCGCCGTTCAGACAGCCGAGCGCCAGCTTTTCAAGCAGCTTTTCGATCCAGTCCAGGGTCTCTTCCTCTTCGGGAGAAGTCCCGCCGTATTTTGCAAAAATCTTATAGGCGCGGACGACCGCGTGCAGCTCAAAAGTCGCGGGCGTGAAAAAATTCGTGCAGCGGAAATCGGTCGTGCCGTCTTCGTGCGCTTTGGAGATGATGTATTCACAGGCGGAATTGCAGACCGGCAGCAGGGCTTTGTCGCGGTAGTGGCGGCTCTCGGGGCAGCAGTAGAGCACCGCCGCCGAATGCATCGTACCGATTTGGTAGTTCGGCTCGACAAGAAGAGCGGTGTCGGCGCGCCCGTTGTCATATTTGCTTTCGGGATTGCGGATGATATGGCTTAAAATACTCTCATAGCCGCGGTCGTTCGCCTCGACGATCTGACGGTAAAATTTCTTCATAAGATCATGCTCCTTCAAAGCTGTTTGCATCATTCTACCATATAAACGCGGAATTGCAAATACAGGTCTGTTATGTTAAAATCAAACCGGAACGAAACCTGTCTGAAAAGGGATGATCACTATGACGGATAAGTTAAAAATCGGTGTCTTCGGCGGCCGCAGAGGCCAGACCATGATCGACGTGCTGCTTGGGCATCCGGACGCAAAGTTGGTTGCGGTCTGCGATAAATTCGAGCCGCTTTTGGATAAAGTGCACGCGAAGGCGGCTGACAAAGGTACAGACGTCGCCTGTTATTCCGATTTTGACGCATTTCTCAAGCACGATATGGACGCTGTGGTGTTGGCCAATTACGCCAACGAGCACGCGACTTATGCAATCAAGTGCCTTGAGCACGGACTGCATGTGCTCAGCGAGGTGCTGCCCTGCGAGACGATGGCGCAGGCGGTCGCGCTGACCGAAGCGGTTGAAAAGAGCGGTAAGGTCTATGCCTACGCCGAGAATTACTGCTATATGAAGCATTCCTTCGAAATGTGGAAACGTTATCAAAACGGCGATATCGGCGAGATCATGTACGGCGAGGGCGAATATATCCACGACTGTTCGGGCATATGGCCTTCCATCACTTACGGTGAGCGTGAACATTGGCGCAACCTGATGCATTCCAACTTCTACTGCACCCATTCTCTCGGCCCGCTGCTGACGATTTCCGGGCTGCGCCCGGTCAGGGTGGTTGGGTTTGAAGTCCCGCCCGAGCAGTGCATGAAAGAACTCGGCGCGTGGAGCGGCGCGGGCATCGAGATGGTCACGCTCGAAAACGGCGCGGTGGTGAAAAGCGTTCACGGCCACCTCAAGCGCGAGCCGGGCAGCGTGACTTGCCAGGTCTACGGTCAAAAGGGTATGATGGAGAGCGGACGGTTCAAAACCCAGCCGCCTTTAAATGTATATCTCGAGGGCGATGAGCTGTGCAAAGGCGAGTGGGAAAATTATGACCCCGAACAGAACATCGCGGGTGAAGCGGCGAAGGAATTTACAAGCCACGGCGGCAGCGATTTTTACGCCACGCACTTTTTTATCGAAAAGATTCTCGGCAGACCCGACGGAAAATGGTCGATCGACGTTAACAAGGCGGTCGACATGGGCATCTGCGGGCTGCTTGCCTACCGTTCGGTGCTGAACGGAAACACGCCTGTCGAAGTGCCGAACCTGCGAAATAAAGCCGAGCGCGAAAAATGGCGCAATGACAACGCCTGCACCAATCCCGCGGTCGCGGGGGATCAATTGCTGCCGCGTTCTTCGTTCGGCGAGCCGGAGATATCGGATGGGGTTTATAAGCGGGTCAAAAAGTTGTGGCAGGAAGGCAAAAAAGCATAAAAAATGCACACTGCGAAAGGTGATTTATTATGAATTCACGCGAGCGCGCCGCGGCAGCGATGCGGTATCAAAAACCGGACAAAGTGCCGGTGGAATACCTCTGCACGCCGGTCGGGTTTTACGAGCACGGCGAAAAACTCAACGACCTTTACGCGACCATGCCGGGCGATTTCGGCCCGACGGAGCGCAAACCGATCCCGGTGCTCGGGCCGGAGCTCTTTGACAAAGAAGGGAAATATCACGAATTCCGACGTGACGGCTGGGGCATTTTGTGGGAATACCGCATCTACGGCGTCGCCGGAATTCCTTTCGAAAGGCCGCTTGCCGATCTTTCGAAGGTCTATGATTACAAATTCCCCGACCCGCCCAAAGCAGTCGGAGAACAGTTTGAAAAAGACTTTGCGGCAGGCATTGCGCACCGCGAACATTATTATCATCAAAGTCATGCGGGGTCGTTATTCGAGCTGATGCGCGAAATGTGCCATGACGAGGATGTCTATTGCGAGATCGCCGAGGACACCAAAGAGATCAATTTCCTGGCCGACAAACTCAGCGAATACGCCCGCGCGCGGGTCGAATACGCCGTTGCTTTGGGCGCGGACGGGGTCTCGTTCGGCGACGACTACGGTACCGAGCGGGCATTGATTTTGAGCCCTGAGATGTGGCGCAGCTTTTTCAAACCGCGTTTAAAATACATCTTCGAACCGGCTGTCAAAGCTGGGATGACGGTGCATTTTCACAGTTGCGGGCAGATCAGAGCCATCATAGAAGACCTCGCGGACGTCGGCGCGACCTCGATCTGGCCGCAATTGCCGGCTTACGATATGGCCGATCTGGCAGCGCTCTGCCGCAGTTTGAAGCTTGCGGTGGCGATTCACACCGACCGCGCCAACACCATGACTTTCGGAACGCCGCAGCAGGTGCGCGATCTTGTCAAGCGCGAATACGAGACTTTCAAAATGGCCGACGGCGGCTCATGGTTTTACATCGAAGCCGACAACGGCTTTCCTTACGAAAACCTCGAGGCGCTGGTCAACACGGTTCATGAGATCCGATAAAATAATGTAGGTTGTCATCCTGAGCGAAGTCGAAGGATCTTGGTACCCGAAAGCCATAATCCGTCCGAGATTCCTCCGGAGCGTCATGAAATGACGCTTTAGCGCCGCGCTTCGTTCGGAATGACAAAACCTAAAGTAGGGCGGGCTGCCCACAACCCGTCGATGCAGTGAAAAATGACTATCTCAATTCATAAAAAGGATCAGTAAACACGATATGGCGGATTTAAAAATCAACATTCCGAAATTCGCGGACGGCGATTGGATGCCGGTCGAGCATTCGGGGCGGGGAAAAGACATCTCTCCCGAAATTCGTTTATCGGGGATTGATGATAAAGCAGCGTCGATTGCAATTACGCTGGATGACGCATCCCATCCGTTTATTCCGAACTACAACCATTGGGTGATATGGAATTTGCCTGTCAGCGGCATGATTCCGGAAGGCGTTCCGAAGGGCGAAACGGTCGAAGCTTTGGGCGGAGCGAAACAGGGGATCGCCTACGGCAGACATCGTTATAAAGGCCCGAAACCGCCGTTCAAAGCGATCCATAGTTATGTCTTTACCGTTTATACTTTGGATTCGCCAATTGAAATATCTTCAAATTCAACCAAAAGGGACTTCTTGGCCGCCGCGCAGGGACATATTCTTCAAAAAGCGGTTTACACCGGCAAATTCCAAAGCCGACAATAATGATAAAAAACTCACCTGCCGGAGATTTTACTCTTCGGCAGGTGTTTTTCAGTCGTCCTTGCGAGGGGCTTCAGACCCGCGTCAAGCGCGAGGTAAAACCCTGCATATCTCCTCTGCAAAAACAGGGAGATTCCGGACCCGTCATTGCGAGCGAAGCGTGGCAATCCAGACAGATCAGCTTTTCACAAACCCGCATTTGCCGATGTCTTCGGAGACGCGGCATACTTCTTCGGACAGGCGAGTAAAAAGCTCGCCGTATTTCATCTTCTCCGCAAGCTTCATCGCGCCCGCCCGCATCGAAACCGGAATGTTTTCATTGCCGCAAAGCACGGTTTTGCCGTTTTGGCAAAGGACTTTCGAAGCGAATTCCGCGACGGCTTTTTCCCCGGTGAAATCGGTGAACAGGGCGAATTCGTCGCCGCCGATGCGGCAAAGCAGCATGCTGTCGTCGCACTGCTCATCGATTCGGCGCAGGCACTCGGCAATCACTTTGTCGCCCGCCAAACGGCCTTTTTCGGTGTTGACCGCGTGCAGTCCCGCGATATCAAAGCAGAGCACATATTTGCCCTCTTTGGCGCGGATATAGTCGTAAAGCTCGGTCATATCGAATTTTCTTCTATTCATAATGCAATCTCCTTCTGTATTCAACGTCAGTTTCGGAAATATCCCGGTGAATTTCCGGGTGTGTTTGAAGTTGGAGGGCGTGGTGTTCCAGACCTTATAAAAGGCTCGTGAGAAGACCTCGGGCGAGTTGTATTGATAATTCATTGCCGTGTCGAGGACGCTTGCACCCGCGAGCAGATCACGCGCAGCCAACGTCATGCGCCGCCGGGTGATGTAGTCCCCGACCGGGATTCGAAAGACATACCGAAACAGCTTTTGCAGATGGGACAGCGAACAGAAACAGGCCGAAGCGATGTCCTCCTGCGAAATTTCGTTTTTGATATTGTCTTCTATGTAGGCGAGTGAAACCGTCAAAACGCCGAGATCTCTGATACCGAACACCCCCGAGCAAATCCAAAAGTACTTTTGTGACTTTATTATAACATATTTCCCGGGAAAATCCTGATGTTTTGAGCACAAATAATTCCCCGGGGAAACCGTCAATTTTTTATTTCGGCTTGACCGACAGGATTATTATGGTATGATAAATACAAATAAAGGCACCGAGGAGTTTCATATGTTTAACTATCAAAACGTAAAACCGATTGACGACCCCAACAATAACACCGCCATCGGGCAATGCCCCTATTTTCCGGGGCCCGAGCGCAAAGGGTATGTCAATCTGCGTAAATATGCCGATGAGCTCACGATTTTAAAAAATCCCCACAAGGGCTGGTATTGGCACTATATCGACAACGGGTTTTTCAGGGGCGCATACCGTGAAGATCACGACCCGAACGACCGCTTGCTAGATTTTCCGGGTCTGAACCACCTCTATCTGCGCTTTGACTGGGGCGATATCGAGAAAGAAGAGGGTAAACTAGATTGGTCGTATATCGACAAGATCATGGACGAGTGGGAAAAATTCGACTACCGCTTCAGTCTGCGTATCTGCACCTACGAGGGCGACGGAAAAATGCCGTTTGCCACGCCGGAATATGTCTACAAGGCGGGTGCGCGCGGTTATGAGCTCTCCAACGGCCGCCTTGAACCTGATTACGGCGACCCTGTGTTTTTGGAAATGCTCTCGGCGTTTATGGCGAAAGTCGGTGGAAAATTTAATCATGACCCGCGCATCGAGCTGATCGACGTGGGCACCTTTGGCACCTGGGGCGAGGGGCATACCGCCGCCGGATCGATGAAGTTCTATCCGCTCGAAGTCATGAAAAAGCATATCGATCTGCATAAAGACAATTTCCCCGATAAACCGGTTTTATTGAACGACGACCACATCAACGCCCGCTGGGATGTCGGCAAAGCCGACAATCTGGCGCTGCTCGATTACGCCGTCGAAAAAAAGCTCGGCCTTGACGACGACTCGGTCTGCGTGAGCTGCTATTCGGGCAAGCGGACTTATAACACGCTGCGCACCCCGTGGATGTTCGAACGGTTTTGGAAAAACGGCCCGATCGTGCTGGAGTTTGAGCATTATCACATGGTCAAGCCAACGGTGTTCAAGGGCGGCTATCCGTTTTTGGACGCGCTCAGAACCGCCCACGCGACCTTTGCGGGCTTTCACGGCTATCCGCGCCCGTGGCTGGAACGCGAGCCATATCTGACCGAGTACGCAGCCAACCGCCTTGGCTATTGGTATTTTATCAACGGCGTCGAAAAAGACGGCGAAACGGTGAAACTCTACCTCGAAAACCGGGGTTTCGGCAAGTCCTATCACAAATTTGATCTGATCGCCCGACTGAACGCAGACGGCATACAGAAAGACATTCAAATCCCCGCCGACAACCGCGATTGGCTGCCCGGCGAGGAAATCTGCGTCGAATTCACATTGCCTAAGGAAATAAAAACGAACTTCAACCTCTCGCTCGGCCTGTTCGAAAACACCCGCCCGATCGAATTTGCATTTGACAAAAAGCGGTACAAAGAGGGTTTTTACGAGCTTTGCAATTTTTAAATAACCGAACGTTCTTTGTAGGGGTCGGCATCCTTGACGACCCGGCGGGCTGTTCGCCCGCGCAAGGCATTCGCATTAATTTTGTTTTTTGGTGATATCGTTAAATTAACGTCTCGGGGATGATTAATAAAATCGGGTGATCGGGCGACTGTTTACATAATTACGATTCGACAAAATACTGAGGTGATATTTTTGGAAGATCGATTAAAAAGCATTCTTGAGGATTATTCCGGCAGAGTAAAATCGCTGTTGAGCAATGATCTGATCGGTATTTATTTAACCGGTTCTATCGCGCTTGACGGTTATCATGACGGGAAAAGCGATATTGATTTTACTGTCGTCATGAAACAACCGTTAGACGAACGGCAAATTTCCGAACTGAAAACAATTCATCGGGAGATTTTAAAAAAGTACCCGAAAAATCTGTTTGAGGGGCATTATATCACCCCGGATGTGTTCGGTAAGTCGATCGATGAAACCGAGCCGTTTGTTTCGTATCATGATGGGAGAATGACAAAAGATTATCAAGGGATCAATATCGTCACTTGGTTTACGCTGAAAAAGTACGGAGTTACGGTTTGCGGTTTACCTGTAAATGACCTTCACTTCGATGCCCCCGAAGAAGAATTATTAAAATACGTCATCAATAACGTTAACACCTATTGGGCGCAATGGTTTTCACAAGCGTCTAAAATAATATCAAAAAGAAGTATCTATGCATTGTCAAAACAAGCGGTTGAATGGTGTGTATCGGGGCTGTCACGGATATACTATACATTATCCGAAAAAGACATCACTTCAAAAGATCAGGCGCTCGGGTATGCTTTGCGTCATGCTTCGAGACAATATGAAAGGATCATCAAAGAGGCGCAATATATTCGAACCGGCTGCGGTCTGAAGCAGTATCTTTCGTGTATGAAACGGCGTAAAGAGATGATTCGATATATGGATTATATGATTGGGGAATGTAATAAAATATATATTCCAAAACTATAAAACATTATGGGAGATTGTAATGAAAACAAAAAAAGTATTCCTATTGATAATCCTTGTTGCCCTCTTTTCTTTCTTGATATCTTGTGGAAGCGATACAAAAGAAGTAAAAGAAATACCGAAGGGATTTATTAAATTGAGTTCAAGAGGAAATTATCCTAAAAACAGCTTGAGTTATATATTCGAGGAAAATCAAGTTCTATTTTATGATGCCGATGGGACTTGTATTTATCAATCGGAGCTTAGTAAAAGCGACTTCATTGTCAAGTACCAAGATGAGTATTATGTCAATGAAGAAAAGTACATTGAGTTATTTGACTTGGTAACCGATTCAGAAGTTGTTAGAAACTTACCATCGGGTTTTGTTAACTTAAGAACCGCGGGTGAGATGGATGAAAACTCTTTTTTAAGTTATAGGTTTGGGGAAACAGATATTTCGTTTTTTGTTGCAGGAGATTGCATCTATCAAACAGAGTTGAGTAACAGTGATTTTATTGTCATTTATCATTATGAATATTATATCAATTATGAGAAGTATTCACGCCTTGTAAAAGCAGCAGTCGCAAAAATTGTATCCTCAACCGCCATCGCCGTTGTCCCAACAAAACCTGCAGAATTTGTTCCCTTACAAACAGAATTGGATGAACTCCAAAATGGTCATAATGTTTTCTTTTTTGAAACAGGTGTTTCATTTTATAATGCTGATGGGGTAGGAATATATGGGGCAGCCATAAATGATCCGGAATTTCTCGTTTTATATAATGATGGGTATTATGTCAATAAAGAGAAATTTCAAGAAATAGTTGAAATAGCGGACAAAATTGTCGAACAGCGTGATAAAATATACAGCTTAGGAGAAGAAGTAAAATTACCCCAAGGATATACTCATTATGTAGATGGATATCCTGTTTTCCCTCAAGGTTATACTATTAAAATCAACGAATTAAAAAAAGATACCGATAATGATACCCTAAATCTGATAAAATTCTCAGTAACTCCAACTGTTTCAGAAAATAATAAAAAGAAGATGTTTGACTATATTGAAACAGACAAGGGGACAATTATCAGGGATTTTAATTTCACCGGTGCAGACGAAGTTTGGGTAAAAGTACCTCAGGGCGAAAAGATTAATATGATTTTTGTCAAAAGTCCCGATTATCCCAAAGCTATCCGAAAAATCAACGTCTCATAACTATCCTGATTAATGAAACATGTCTCAAATCACCTGGAACAAATAAAACTTCAAATAATCCGTCTCGGGGACGGTGAGCAGAATCGGGTGGTCGGGCGACTGTTTGCGCGCCTCGATCAATTTTAATGTGACATTCGCGTCCGAAGCTGCGGTCAGCAGCGTCTGAACGAACAGGTCCGCGGTCATAAAATGCGAACACGAGCAGGTGGCCAGATAGCCGCCGCGCGGCAGGAGTTTCATCGCCGCGCTGTTGATCTCGCGGTAGCCCTTTTCCGCGCCCGAAACGGTTTTGCAATTTTGTTTCAGCAAATAAAAGTCGTTAGATTAATTGTAGATAAATGGCTAAAAGACCTTGAAAATAATGTATTAACATGCTATAATGTGGTCATAAATATTGTCGAGGTGATTTTTATGATTCGCACCGCTTTAAAAGAACTTGAAAAATGGAAAGAAAAGAAAAACAAAAAACCGCTTATCATCAGAGGAGCCCGTCAGGTCGGAAAAACATGGCTGATGAAAGAATTCGGTAAAACAAATTATAAAGAAACGCTCTACATCAGCTTTGATAATAATCCGCAGATAAAAGAATTGTTTGAAAGCGACATGAAAATTGACCGGATTATTACAGGCCTTGAATTGTATTCGGGACACAAAATCGATCCTTTGAACACGCTTCTTATTTTTGATGAGATACAGGAAGTTCCGAAAGCGCTAGGTTCATTGAAATACTTCAATGAAAATGCCCCGGAATATCAAATTATTTGCGCCGGGTCTTTGCTTGGCGTTGCGCTTCATCAGGGGACTTCATTTCCTGTGGGCAAAGTGGATTTTTTGGACTTATATCCGCTGTCATTTACGGAGTTCATGCAGGCGTTGGGTAAGGAACAGTTTATTGAGCTTCTTCAAAAAGACGATTTTGCCATGGCGACCGCTTTTAAGCAGGAATATATCGACTTGCTAAAATATTATTACTATGTCGGCGGAATGCCCGAAGCAGTGCAGGCATTTGCAGATAACCGTGATTTTAATGAAGCGCGGGAAATACAGCGGCGTATATTAACCGCATATGAACAGGATTTTTCTAAGCACGCTCCGAACGATGTTGTACCGCGCATTCGCATGATTTGGAACAGTATTCCGGCGCAGCTCACCCGTGAAAACAAGAAGTTTCTTTACGGGCTTGTCAAAGAGGGCGGCAGGGCCAAAGATTTCGAACTCGCTCTTCTGTGGCTCTATGACTGCGGTTTGGTGCATAAAGTGTATCGAGTGACAACACCGAATTTACCGCTTAAGGCCTATGAGGATTTAAAAGCATTCAAGTTGTTTCTTGTTGATGTGGGCTTGCTTTCCTGCATGGTGCGGCTTCGTCAGGACACATTGATTGACGGCAACACATTATTTAAGGAGTTTAAAGGCGCGCTTACAGAACAATATGTATTGCAGCAATTTAAAACAATGCCGGAATTGGAGTCCTATTACTGGTCGAACGACAGCGGGACTGCCGAGGTTGATTTTATAGTAGATAATGGCAATGAAGTAATTCCGGTTGAGGTTAAAGCTGAAGTGAATTTGCAGGCAAAAAGTTTAAAAGTTTATCGAGATAAATATAATCCAAAGTTATCTGTGCGTACTTCAATGGCGGATTATAAAAAAGAAAATTGGCTGCTTAATTTGCCTTTGTGGGCAATAGGAACTTTGAAATACGATACGATTCATTCCCCGTCTTCGCGTCAAATTACTTGGAACAAATAAAACTTCAAATAATCCGTCTCGGGGACGGTGAGCAGAATCGGGTGGTCGGGCGACTGTTTGCGCGCCTCGATCAATTTTAATGTGACATTCGCGTCCGAAGCTGCGGTCAGCAGCGTCTGAACGAACAGGTCCGCGGTCATAAAATGCGAACACGAGCAGGTGGCCAGATAGCCGCCGCGCGGCAGGAGTTTCATCGCCGCGCTGTTGATCTCGCGGTAGCCCTTTTCCGCGCCCGCAACCGTCTTGCGGCTCTTGGTGAACGCGGGCGGGTCGAGGATGATCAGGTCGTAATCCGCCTGCCGGGTATGCCCGGCTTGCTGTTCGCGCAGTTTCGGCAGCAGATCGAACACATCGGCGCAGATAAAATCCATTTTGCCGGACAGGCTGTTTTTTTCGGCGTTTCGTTTTGCCAGTTCAAGCGCCGATTCCGAAACATCGACCGCCGTGGCGTGCGTTGCCCCGCCCATCAGCGCGTTCATCCCAAATGACCCGGTGTGGGTGAAACAGTCGAGCACCTTTCGCCCTTTTGCGATGCGGGCGAGAGCGGCGCGGTTATATTTTTGGTCGAGGAAAAAGCCGGTTTTCTGCCCGTTTTCCACATCGACCGCGTATTTTATGCCGTTTTCGGTGATCTCGGTGACGGCGCTTTCGGGGTGCGAAATAAAATCGCCCTTATTTTCATACCAACCCTTGCGCAGCGGCAGCCCCTCCAGCTCGCGAATCGCCACGTCGTCGCGCTCGAAAATACCCGAGACAGCCACGCCGTACCCGTTCAAAATCTTCACGAGTTCGCGATAGATCATGTCCTTGCGCTGTTCCATACCAAACGATAAAATTTGGCTGACCAGAATGTCATTGTAGCGGTCAATCGTCAGACCGGGCAGGCCGTCGGCCTCGCCGAAAACCAGTCGGCAGCATGAAAAATCATCCCGCATGACCGTGATGCGGTAATCGATCGCATACTTTAAACGGCGCGAAAAAAATTCGTCGCCGAAAGTCTCGTTGGCGTTCGCGGCAAGCACCCGGATTCGGATTTTGCTTTTTTCGCTTAAAAGCCCGGTGCCCAAATAGGTGCCTTTTTCGGAGAGCACATCGATCAACCCGCCGTTTTCGCAAGTCCCCACGACGTTGGTGATCTCCTCGCCATAGACCCACGGATGGCCGTTTCGCAATGCCGTTTCGGCCTTTCTCGTGACTGTTGCCGCCGGGAATCTCCGCTCTGTCTTCATCGGTTTTTCACCTCTTGCACGACTTCATGCACAATCTTTTGAATCAACGTGATTTTGTCCGAATTTGCCCCGTCCGGCGCAAAGGAATTTTTCGTGATGTCGCCGCCGAGCAAAAACTCATACCAAACGGCGGCGGCGGCATATCTGCCGTAAACATAGTCCAGGTGAAACCCGTCTCTGCAAAGCGAAAGCCCACCGTTCGGGTAGTCGAATTCGGGGGTCTTGCGCAGCCGCCGGATCGCGTCGCCGCAAGGAATAATCGGAACTTCGTTATGAGTTGCGCCGCGTTTAGAGCCGATGCGTTTTGCCGCCACGGCGGTTGCGGCCTCGATGGCATTCGCCATCTTATCCCGGTCGCAGCCGTAATTCGCGAAACCGGAATGGGTCGAATCGATCTCATAAGCCCAGGTGCGGTGGAAAATCTGCTTTGCCTTCGGTTTCAGTTTTCGCACATAGACCGAGAGTTCGGCAAGCCACGGAAAATACGAATCGATCAGACCGCTTTCATGGCTGACCTGCTGCATCGTCACAATATCCCACTCGTCTTCAAACAGCGCCCGCCGGATGGAAACCGGTCTCCCGGTCGGAACGCCGTTTAACTGATATTCATACGCCGCGGCGTCGTTTTGGATGTTTTCGTAATGCCGTTTAAGCGAACAGCCGCCGATATAGAGGTTTACGACCTTGGTCTCAATCCCGCCGGCATCTGCAATCTCATGCAGATAACGGGTGGCGTCCTCGGAAAAGCTGTTTCCGATCGCAAGTATTTTTATCACTTTTTAAAATACCCTTTCAATTTATCTTCAAGCAGTCCCATCATCAGACCCGAACAAATTTCGGCGACCGTCCAGCCCGATTCCATCGCCCACGGTCCCCAGCCGATGTCGTTCGGAAGCGCGAAGACCTCCATGCGCTTGACGTCCAAGGCCCGGGTCCAGCCGCCGTCGATTTGTTTGTTCGCGCTGTGAATCTGGGCGCTGACCATAAATCCGGCGATGCCTTTCCAGAGATCCTTGAAATAAGAGTCGCCCGTGATAAAATACGCCTGAATGAATGCGGACGGCAGCCAGTTCAACGAATAGAGCATATCGACGACCGGGTCGCCGTTTTTCGTGAGCAACGAACACTCGCCGCCATTGACCGAGTAACGGTGTGCCTTGTACCCCTCGTCCCATTCGATATACGCGCCGCTTCTATGCCGCATAGGTTGCAAATCGGATGCCACTTGATACAGCCACGCTTTGTGTTTTTCCTCGCCCGTCACCCAGTATAAATACGCAAGCGGTAAAATCATGCGGCAAAGTTCCTGCGTCTGGCTGTGCTCGCGCCGGGTGTTCGGATAAACGGCCATCAGCGCTTCCAGCCCTCTGACGGCAACGTTCTTGTATTCTGCTATCCCGGTCAGTTTATTAGCGAGCAGCAGCGCAGCCCAGTAGTATCCGTTATAGTGTGTGCTCGGGAAATTTCCGGGCGTGCTGTGCAGCCGCTCAACCTCCTGCGGCGTCAGGTCCACATTGTCGGTTCTGGATTTGCGCATACCGTCGGTGCCTGTGGTTCTCACGAGAAAATTCAACGCCCGGGCGCAGTCGGGCAGGTGTGTATCGTTTTTCAAAATCAGGCATTTGAACAGCTGCGGCAGAATCGCTCTCGCCACATCGTCCTGATAGCAGACGCCCCAGCCGGTGTCCGTCCAGCGCGTCATGCCCTCAAAAAGACCTTTGTCTTTGATTTGAAAACAGTCAAAGCAAAAGTCAAGCAGATTGTCCGAGACCGCAAGATCTTCGGCTCGGTTACGGAGTAAATAATTCAAAAAGTAGGGCAGGGCGGTCTCACCGCTGCAGTCGTCGCGCACGCCCGTTAACATCCGTTGGTTTCCGTCGGCGTCGATCTCAGTCGCCATGCCCTCCTTCACGCCTTCTTTTCCGTCTTGAATCAAAATTCCGGCATTTTTAAACCAGTTGATACCCTTGTCAATGCACGTATATAAACGCTTTTCAAACTCAATTGATTTCGGGTCGGCGGTCAGCAGTTCATAGGGCTTTTCGAGGCCGTCAAACAACGTTTCACCGGCAGGCTGTCCGAGCAGCCATTCGACGATATAGCGGACGACCGAAAGCCATCTGTCACGGGGAGAAAACCGGCTGCGATTAAAATTCGAAATCCGGAACGAGCAGAGCAGCAGATTGTCCTTTTCAAGCCATAATCCGCGTTCATAGACGTTTTTATACGTTTCTTCGGTCACGGTCATATGCTCATGTGTGTTTTCGCGGACATACTGCAATAAAGGTTTTATATTACTGCGTGAAAACCACGGCTTGACTCTGGTGCCGCACTGGTCGTCCAGAATGTCACCTGGCGTAAGTCCAGGCAGAGACTCCGTACAGACAAGGCGGTCGACCCGCGTCAGCGACGGCTCCTGGCAATACACATCGCCGATGCTGCCGCAGAATTCCGAGAACACCTTTTTGCCCGCCGCGATCTGCTTTTCAATCAGCAGACGCATTCTCGCGGGGAAAACCAGCGGCGTGCCCGCCGCGCCGCCGAGTACGGCAAAAGCCCCGCAGCGGTCAAGACCCTCTTCGGTCAGCTCATCGGGCTTAAAAATCTCCAAAGCAGGGCAGGCGTTTTTTAACACCTCAAGCAAATCATTGTCTTTCGCGCAAATCACACCGAGTTTCTTCTCTGTCATAGTAATCCTCCCGCAGGCAGTGAATAAATTTACAAAGAATCAAATAAACTCCGGTAAAAATCACACCGTTCAAAGAATCGGTGAGCTTCATTATAGCGTAACAAAAGGGTTTATTCAACTTTTGCCGCAAAATATTATTGTTTTATGCTTGATTAAACCTGATTTTTATGTTAAAATCCGTATTTAAGAATTGGCGATATCTCAAAATTCTGCCAATCTTTGCATAAAACCGGGATGTGTTATAAAAAACAGATCTGAAACATCAGGGAAACTCCCTGAAATTCTGTTATTATAAGAACAGAGATCCCTTTTTCGCAACGACAATAACGAACGGAGTTTGAAAGTTGATGAATGACGCGCTGTATGTGACCATCAATGCCATCGGCACTATGCTGCTTTTATTGATGCTCTTCAATTTCGGTTCGAGAAACGTCATCAGCAAAGGACTCGACGACAGAATATTCACCATCATGCTCTGGGTCAATATGTTTTTATTGATTACCGACACCGTGATGTGGTTATTGAACGGCAATCTCTCTCCACTTGCGGGAGCCGTCCTGCGCATAGACACGGTTTTGTATTATATTTCGCAGCCGCTGATCTGCTTAATCTGGTTCATTTATTGTGAACTGAAACTCAATGTCGACATGCGCAAAATCATCCGGCAGCTGCCCTGGCTCAGTATTCCGACAGTCGCCGCGGCAGCTCTGACGGTCGCCAGTTTGTTCAAACCGCTGTTTTTTTATATCGGCGCGGATAACGTTTATCAACGGGCGGATTTGTTCTTTTTGGGATTCGGATTGCCGCTGTTATATATCTTCGGCGTCTATTTCATCATGCTGCGAATGGTACTCAAAGACCCAAAGACGCCAAAGCGGGAAACCATCCGTTTCTTATATCTCTATCCGATTCTTCCGGTGGTCTGCGCGGTGATTCAATGGCTGTTTTACGGCGTCACGATCCTCTGGATCGGCTCGGTCATCTCGCTGCTGATCATCTATTTCAATCTGCAAAACACGCTAATCACGACGGACGTTCTGACCGGCCTCAGCAACCGACGCCGGTTCGAAACCTACATCGAGAGCAAGCTGAGCGCTCCGATCCGCCATCCGCTGCTGTTCGCGCTGATGATCGACATCGATAAATTCAGAGACATCAACAACAAATTCGGCCATATCATGGGTGATGAAGCCCTTAAAAACGTCGCGGAGATCATCAAAGCGGCCGTCAGCCGGGAGGATTTTATCGCCCGGGTCGGCGGAGAGGAGTTCGTCGTCATCGGCGAACGGGACAATCCGGAACTCGCTTTCAAAACCATGCAGGCCATCAAAGACGAGACCCTGCAATTTAACGAGAAAAAAACAGCCCCGTACATACTCTCCATGAGCATCGGATACGCGTTCATCAAAAACGGGGAACGCCGCACGGCGGACGAAATCATCAAAGAAGCCGATAAAAGGATGTATAACGAAAAAAACCGCGTCGACGCGGAGGTATAATAAGCCGTTATCCGGCTGACTGAATTTTATCGACGAACCTTCGGGATTCAATTTGCTACCGGAAAAACAGTGATACAATTCAAAATATTTAAGAGGGAGAAAAGCGGTTTCACGCCGGTTTTTTTATATGAGATTTATTTTATCGTTTGCAGCGTTTCTCTTTATGTTAGTGACGCTCTTTTTGGGCATCTTTGTGGTCAAGATCATTCTGAAAGCCCTTTTCTTTGCGCTGGCGGTGATTTTATTGATCGGGTTTATCGTCATGCTGGCAAAGCGTTATTAATAAGTTACCGCAGAAAACAAAAGCCCTCTCCGAAACTGTATGACGCAGGGCAGGAGGGGACTTTATTCATGAATAATAACGGCAGTTTTTTCTTTAAAAGTCATATTCCATACCGTCGTATGAGACGAGGAGGCCTTCTTTTTCGGCGATTGCGGCCATATCGTCGTAGAGCGCGTTTTCGGCGTTATGCGAAAAATGATTGAGGCAGAACACCGTGTTTTCGCCGGCGGCACCGAGGCCTGTCAGCAGTTCGCGAAATTTCCGGTTTCTTTCGAGATCCATATGTCCGCGGTAATCGATGGGTTTTGTCCCGTTGGTGCAATCCAAGGACACGAAATCAAAACGCCAGCCCCTGTTTTTGATAAAATTCCAGACGTCATCGTCGAAGATGTCGGTGTCATGGGCATAGAGCAGGGCTTTTTGACCGCTTTCGATGACATAGACATAGGGGTGCTGTGTGCCGTGTGCCGCCTCGAAAGGCGTGATCAGACAACCCTCCGCTTCAAAAGTCACGCGCGGGGCGGCGGTATGCACGCGAATGAGATTCGGGCTGTTTTCGGGCCATTTCTCCACGTGATTTTCAATTTCCGGCCGGATATCTTCCGAGCCGTAGATGTCGAGGGGCTTGCAGTCGTCGATGTGCGCGAATCCGGGCCTGCGCATCGCCAGGTCGGCGGGATAAAAATGGTCGCTGTGGGTGTGCGTGACCAATAATGTGGAAATACATGCGTAATCTATGGCATTATCAATCATATGCATATAGGTGTCGGCCGGCCAGTCGATGAGGATTTTATTATTGACGAGCGCCTGCGAACGGGAGCGGAGATTGTGTCCGCCGAGTTCGCGGGCTCTTCGGCAATTCTCGCAGTGGCAAAACAGCCCCGGTATGCCCTCAGCCGCCGCGGTTCCGAGATATTTGATCTGCATGGATTTCGGGTCCTCCGTCTTTTGAGATAAAGACATTTTGCGCCCGTTCCGTCTCTTTGTCAAGCCGGCTTAACGTATTTTCCCAAAAAAGCTGATAAATGTCAAAAAACTATTGTATTAAAATTTGCGTTGTGTTAAAAACAAGCTAAGCTAATTTAGAAAGGAGCGTAAACAATATGGGAAAATTCCTGGCAAAAAAGACAGGTACCGGATTTAAATTCGATCTGCTGGCGGGCAACGGAGAAGTCATTGCGACTTCCGAGGTCTATTCGGGCGAAGAAACCTGTCACAACGGCATCGAAAGCGTCCGCAAAAACGCGGCCATCGCCAATCTGGAAGACCAGACAACCGACCCCGTGAAGACGGCGGTGAATCCCAAATTTGAACTTTATCTGGACAAAGCCAAAGAGTACCGCTTCCGTCTGAAAGCCCGCAACGGCGAGATCATTGCGACTTCCGAGGGTTACAAAGCGAAGGCGAGCGCAATGAACGGCATCGAGAGCGTCCGCAGGAACGCGCCGGATGCCAAAGTGGAAAAGACCTATTGAGGCAGCGTTATGGATATCAAGGCAAAGATTGACGAGATTGTCGCTAAAATCAAATCGGATAAGACGTTTTCCGCAAAATTTGCCGACAATCCGATCAAAGCGGTTGAATCCGTTCTCGGCGTCGATCTGCCTGACGACAAGATCAAAGCGCTTGTCGACGGAGTAAAAGCCAAGCTTGCGGCCGG
>DAOPZJ010000050.1 GCA_035353335.1 Oscillospiraceae bacterium
AAATAAAAGGATGTAATTGATTGAACGGCACCGGGAAAAAGCTGACGAATTCGCTTACGATTACCTCACTGTTTGTGATCAATGCGGGCGTCTATACACTCTTCGCATTGTTTTACTGCTTCGTTCAGCTTTTTCTCGGTACCATACATACGCCTGTCGAAGTAGGTGCGCTGCTGTCCTTCGGACAAGCGGCGGCAGTTATTTCACCGCTGTTGTTCGGCATGGCTGCGGATAAGTCAAAGCATAAAAATACGATTCTGTTGATCACCATGGCCGGTTCAGCGGTCTGTTACTTTGCCATGACGTTTTCAAACAGCTTTTTGTGGCATGCGGTTACCATCGCGGCAACTCTTTGTTTTTTGGCTCCCTCAGCCACGTTAAACGATACGATCACGTTGGAATATACCTACCGCAACCAGCTTAAATACGGCACCATACGCGTGATGGGAACAATTGCCTACGGTATAGTCGCCTGTGTGCTGACGTTGTTTATCAAAGACGACTATACGCCGGTATTTTTAATTTTCATCGCGGTGACCGTTATAAATTGTTTCACGATGCTCTTCACGCCGAAAGTCGAAGGGCAAGCGTCGAAAAAGAAACTTTCTCTCAGGCCGCTGTTTAAAGACAAAATTTTGATGTGGATGTTTTTATTCATCGGTATCATCAACTTTTGCTGGAGTTATTATCAAAATTTCTTTCCCTCGTATCTGATCAATGATCTCGGTGCACCGAAATGGGTGTGGGGTTTGAATGTATTACTAACCGTCGTGGGTGAAATTCCGTTCTTTTTGCTGTTTACGGGATTGTTCCGTCGATACGGTTCCAAAAAACTGATGTGGATTTCGCTGGTGCTGACCGCGGGCCGTTATATCATGCTGGGATTTTTTATGTCGCCCTCGCTTCTGCTTTTTGCGGGCGTTATCACCGGTGTCTCGATTTCTTCGTCGCAGTACTGCGCCTCGGTCTACATCACCGAAAATATCCCGGGCGAACTGCAGGCCTCTGCCCAAACGTTGATGTGTGCGCTGCCTGCGGGCGCCCCGAAAATTCTTGCCGGTATTTTGGGCGGCGTGTTGACGCAGACGATCGGCACAAAAACCTCGCTGTTGATTTGCTCGGCGCTCGGATTCATTTCGATGGCTGTGTATTTTATGACCCTCGGCAAAAAGTCAGTGGTTTACAAATCATCTCACGGCGTTAAATTTTAATATTATATATATAAAAAGTAGGGCGGGATGCTCTGAGGAACGCCCTCATGATCCCGCCGTCAATTTCTAATTATAATGGGCTTTTCGTTCGTTCGGTGGGGTGAAACGAACTGCGGTTCGAGGCATCCCACCCTACATATTTATTCTACTATCCTGCTTCCGTCCGCCCGAATCCGCATCGGCTTGCAGCTGCCTTCGCCGAATACCTTTTCAATTTCGTTTTGGTATCCGGCTAACATCTCAGTCGGCAAAAACACTTGAACCGTCCCCCCGAAACCGCCGCCCTGAAGACGGCAAGCGCCGATACCGTTTAAAAATCGTTCGGTTAAAGCAAGCCCGACACTGATGCCCTGAAACGCCGGATCCGAAACCGCATAAGCGTTTTGGTTATACATAAATGAAGAGCGCCCCGACTCGTTGACAAGCCGCAGAAATTCTTCGAATTTGCCCTTTTGCAGCGTGTTTTTTTCCTGTTCGGCGCGTCTGGTATCGGCGAAAAAGTGCAAAGCTCGCAATACGGCTCTGTCGCCGCATTTATTACGAATCGCCGGAATATCGGCGATAAACTTCGCCTCGTCGACTTCGCGCAGGACAGATTTGCCGAAAAACCCGGCGACGGCGCACATCTCATTTTTAATGGCGGCATATTCGCTTGTCAGGTCGGCATGGCTTCCGCCGGTGTCAACGATGCAGAGCGCATATCCGGTTTTTTTGAAATCGAATTCCACCGGCGAAATCACAGGATTCTTCGGGTCTTTGAAATCGATGCCGACAAAACCGCCGGTGGCGCTTGCCATCTGGTCCATCAGGCCGCTCGGTTTTCCGAAATAGACATTCTCTGCATACTGTCCTATTTTCGCCTCATCTGTATGTGATATAATTCCGTCGTTGTACAAGTTGTTGAAAATTGCGGCGACAAGCACCTCAAAAGCTGCCGAAGACGAGATCCCCGACCCTTTGAGCACATCAGAGGTTGTACAGGCATCGAAACCGCCGATTTTCCCTCCCAGATTATTAATTCCTGCGGCAACGCCCCGAATCAATCCCGCCGATGTGCCTTTTTCCCGGTCTTTCGGCGTCAAATCCTCTAAAGTCAAACAGTCTTCGGGAAATCCCTTCGACTTCATATGGACATTCCGATCATCCCTGAGAGAAACCACAGCGATGATATCGAGTTGAATCGCTGCCGCAAGCACACAGCCGTGCTGATGGTCGGTGTGGTTTCCGCCGATCTCAACTCGTCCGGGCGCGCTGATTAAAGTGATTTCCCGGTCACCGTACTGGCGGATAAATTCCTCTAAAAGTTCGCAATAGCGCTCTCTCTGAGCGCTTCCGTATAAAAACACAAGAGAATCATCCAGTCCTCCCGCGTTTATCAATTCAATCATTTTTCGTGCTTTTAACATAAAAAACGTCCTTTCGGGGCAATTACCGAAATCATATCACAATTGACCTTATGTTTCAATTAATTTTTCACTTGTACTCATCATTAAGGTGTGTTATACTGAATGTGGTAAGAAATTGGGAGTTGATTGAGTTGAAATGGATCAAAATGATGACCCGGTCCTTTTGGTTCGGACATTATGACACTGAAACCTTTCAAGAACTTCATAAAGATATTATCGATACTAACCTGTTTCTGATGGAGCGTCTCAGCGCCGCTTTTATTTTTATCACTTCACTGCCGTTTATGGCCGCGCTTTTTGTGAACTCCCTCTCCGATGCCCTATTCGTTTATGCGGCTTTTGTGATTCTCTCGCTTTTAACTCATATTTCATGCCGTCTGTTTTTACCGACGCATCCTCGCTGGATTATGCCGTTTTATATGATTTTTTATTTAGCTTCCTTGGGATTTGCAATTGTACTTGACGTGCTTTCCCGGCTGGGACTTCCTACGGTTGTGGTCTGCGTTTTGCTGGCCGTCATGCCCGTCTTCATTCTTGAAAAGCCCGGTAAAATCGCATTATTCTCTCTGTTGCCGGTAGCGGTTTTCTGCATTGCTTCTTTGTATATCAAAGCGCATTCGATCGCTGTTATTGAGTGCATCAACTGCGTGACTTTTTATGCCGCCGGTTTCTTTGTGGGGCGTCACTACACCAATACGAAAATTGAGGAGATTATAACACGAAATCGGCTTGAGAAGCTCTCCGAGACCGACACGCTGACCAACCTTTACACACGCGGCGCTATCGAAAAAAAGATCTACGATCACCTCAACCAGCGCCATGAACTCTCGGCTATGATGCTGATGGATATTGATAATTTTAAGCAGATCAACGATACGTTCGGCCACCAATATGGGGACAAGCTGTTGACCGACATTGCAAGCTCGTTAAAGGGCGCTTTTCGCAACACCGATTATATCTCCCGGCTCGGCGGAGACGAATTCATTGTGTTTCTGCCCAGTATACCGGGCAAGGAATGGATGGAGTTTAAAGCCAGCCAAACCATAAGTTTGCTCCGCCGTACCTATATTCACGACGGTAAAACCCGCTCAGTTTCGGTCAGTTTGGGGCTTGCCTTTTCGGAAAACGGACAAGGAACTTATGATGAACTTTATAAAAATGCAGATCGCGCAATGTATCAAGCTAAACACGAAGGCAAAGACCGTTATTGTATTTACGACACGGCTTCAGCTTATGAGGGCCTCTTCTAAAATGCCGCGCAGTTTTTCTTTCGCGGCTGCGCCCTCGTGCAGTTTCTGGGTTCCGAGCCAAAAGCAAGGCACATAATAATAATCATACCGGTTGGCTAGTGCGGCATTTTCGCGCTCCTCTATTTTTTTAATCGGGATTTTCGAAAACTCCGGATTTTCGGTTTCAAGTTCCTCGAGCATCTTGTCGGCCGCGCGGCAGAACGGGCAGCCGGCGAGATAGAAATAAGTAAGTTCCTTCATAAATACCTCCTGAAATTTTCTATGATGTGAAACGTCGTCATATTGGCGTTGTGAAAATTATCCGCGCCGTGCAATGCTGTGCGCGAAACCAATAAAAGATCCTCATTATCGATGATAAACGCCGGATATTGGAACCCGACCTGTTTTGGATCGTCTTTGCGGTAGTCAATCAAAACTTTAATCACCCGCCATTGAATCAAGTCGGACGAGGCCTCGATCGCAAGGACGTTTCTCTGCGCGGGTGTTATCGGGTCAACGCAGATATTGCCCGCCGCGATATATTGTCTGCTTTTTTCGTCGAATATGACATGGCTTCGGCTGTTCGAGCCGCTCGGCATCTCGGCAAACCCCTCCAAAGAAAGCGGTTTTTCGGGGTTATCCGGGTCGCCGCGTAAAAGCACCCCGACTCCGAATTCCGGCTCGCAACCGACTAATCCGATTCGGGTCACGCAAATGATTTCGCCATTTAATCCCACCGCCGGACTCGGTTCAAGCATCGCTCCGGGTCGGCTGTTTTTCGGCGCACCTTTTTTGAACCAATCCACATCGAATTGACTTTGAGTCATATCGGTACAAAGCCAGTTTTTCGGGTCGAGCAAGTCACTGTCTTCGGGTGCGCTGATCAGTCCGTTGGTAAAACTGCCGCGCTCTTCCCAGCCGCCGAAATCAGCCGCCATCCAGATGCGGCCCTTATGCACAATCACCGGTGAGGGGCACATTTGCCAGCCGTTGCGGATTGACATACCGGCGCCCCGTAATAAATGCGACGGAGCGCCCCAAGTCTCCCCTTCGTCATCCGAAGCGCCGATGATGATATCACCGTTTTCGGTATTGCAACCCATCAAGTAAAGTTGTCCGCGATGCACAAAGAGTTTGCCCCAAAAGCAGGGGAAGATGTCGGTCATATACCGCCAGGTCTTGCCACAGTCATCCGAACGGAAGATCAATTCGAGATTCTGGCAGCCGTGGTACTCATAAACGTCCATCGATGCGAGCAGTGCGCCCGACGGCAGCTTGACAATCGACGGACTGCATAAAAAGCGCCCCGAAAACGCATACTGCTTGTCCTCCGGATGCAGATAATTTATAACAACGCCGTCGTCAGGTGCGCCGCCGGTCATAAACAGGCGCACATTGCCGCAGGTCCAATCTTTACGCGAAACCGTCACTTCATATTCATGCTCGTATAAAAGCCCCTCAATGCGAAGCACCGAGGTGTTTGCGAGCTGTTCGTTCCAAGTTTCGGTACCGCGCTCCCGCCACTTTAAAATATGGTTACCGCTGTCGTCTCGGTCGAACCATTCCAATACAAGGGCGTCTTTTTCGGGCGCAAGCCGCACGATATAAGGCAGCAGCGCTTTTGCTTTTTCATCCGGTCGCGTATACGGTTTATAACCCCAAAACAAATCCGCTCTCATGTGCATACCCTTTCGCTTCAATATTTGCGAATATGGTACCACATTCGGGCGGACGATTCAAGCACTGTAACATTTTTAAAAAAGTTCGGTAATTCCACTAAAACGGATAAAAATAAATAACGTTTTTGGTAAATATCTCGCATTTTTCTCCCGTTTTGCCCTCAGTATTACAAAATATTATGGGTTTTTGAAATTTAATCGGTAAATTCTACTGCTCTTACCATTATTTTTAAAGCGAATAATTAACAGTTAAAGTAGAAACCAAGTGTTTTACTTTGCAAAATCGGATTAAATTATACTTCAGAGAATATAACCGTATACTTTTAACTGCCAACTGCTAACTAAGTTATTTTGCCTTTGTCTCGCAATAGACGCACCGATAAATGCCGTTTTCACGGTCAGTCAGCTTGAACACATGCGGCAGTTCCTGCTCCGTTGAAGTGATGCAGCGCGGATTTTTGCAATTTATTACACCGCTGACTTTTTCAGGCAATTCCAAATGCACCCGCCGGACTTTTTTGCCGTCGGCGATATAGGTGACTGTAATGCCCGGGTCGAGATAGCCGAGCACGTCGAGGTTGAGGTCGATCGGCTGGCAGATTTTTAAAATATCCTTTTTGCCCATCTTTTGGCTGTCGGCATTCAAAATAATCGCTACGGTGCAGTCGAGCCGCCCGAGATTCAGTACGTTATAAATCTCCATAGCCCGCCCGGCTTTGATATGATCGAGCACGATGCCGTCGGTAATCGGATTGACAATCATAATGATGCTCCTTCTTATAGATGCAGGGGCGCACTGCGTTCGCCCGAGTAATATCATCCCGCCGCTAATGTGTCACTCGAATCCGGCAAACGGTTCGCCTCTGCACTGTTGCGGGTTTGATTTCTTATAACCCCAATAACCTCAGTATCAACGCCATGCGCACATATTTTCCGTTCAACACCTGCTTGAAATAACAGGCGCGCGGGTCGTCGTCGACTTCAACCGAAATTTCGTTGACACGGGGGAGGGGGTGGAGGATAATGAGGTCTTCCCTTGCTCTTTCGAGCTTTTCACAGGTCAGAATATAGCTGTCCTTTAACCGCACATAATCGGCTTCATTGAAAAACCTCTCCCGCTGAACCCGTGTCATATATAGCACATCCAGTGTGCCGATCACGCTTTCCAAGTCGGCGGTCTCGAGATATTCGATGTGATTTTTAAGTACTTCCTGCCGCAGATATTCGGGAATCGTCAGTTCCGGCGGAGAGATCAACACAAATTTCACATTATCATATCGCGACATTGCGCCGATCAGCGAGTGCACCGTGCGCCCGAATTTCAAGTCGCCGCAAAGCCCGACGGTCAGCGTGTCCAGCCGCCCTTTTTCGCGGCGGATGGTCAGCAGGTCGGTCAAGGTCTGCGTCGGGTGGTTATGTCCGCCGTCCCCGGCATTGATTACCGGAACGCCCGCTTTCATCGAAGCCACAAGCGGCGCGCCCTCCTTGGGGTGGCGCATGGCGATGATGTCGGCGTAACAACCAACCGTTCGCACGGTATCCGAGACGCTCTCTCCTTTGGAAGCCGAGGAGCTGTTTGCTTCCGAAAATCCGAGCACATTTCCGCCCAGCTCATACATCGCCGCCTCAAAACTCAGCCTTGTGCGGGTCGACGGCTCGAAAAACAGCGTCGCCAGCTTTTTGCCGCGGCAGCGCTCGGCATAAGCCGCCGGACGCGCGATGATGTCATCAGCGACATTGAGCAAACTCTCGATTTCAGCGGTGGAAAGGTCTAAAATATCAATTAAACTGTTCATGTTTTTATCCTTTCTGATTGAGAGGACTATTTTGTCCGGTTCGAAAACAAAAATTTGTTTTCGAATTTGTGTCATTGACACAAAAGGAGAAAATTCTTTTGAAAGTTTTAATTTTCAAAATTCCCCCTGATCCAACTCTCATCAGAGGGATTATCGCGGAATACTTTTAACCTTTCAACATCTTTAGGCGCGATATATCCGGTCTGTGCGGCAACCTGCGCGACTGTGTCAAAATCGATCAGCGAAACATTTTTCAACCCCGCCGCCGTCAGTTTTTCCAGTCCTTTTTGCATGTTATAGGTGAAGATGCTCGCGATGCCGAGTACTTGCGCGCCCTCGTCCCGAAGCGCCTGTGCGGTTTCAATCGCGCTGCCCGCGGTCGAAATCAAATCCTCAACGACGACCGCTTTTTGTCCCGGTTCAAGCCGGCCTTCGATCTTGTTATTTCTGCCGTGGGTCTTGGCCTCCCCGCGCACATAGCCCATCGGAAGTCCTAAAATGTGTCCCGCGATGGCCGCATGAGCGATTCCGGCGGTGCTGGTTCCGAACAGCGCTTGTGCCTCGGGATAGTTTTCATTGATCATGTCGGCCAATGCCTGCTCGACCTTGACGCGGACTTCGGGCGCAGTTAAAATTAGGCGGTTGTCGCAATAGACCGGGCTTTTGATGCCGCTGGCCCAGACGAACGGCTCGTCGGGCCGGAAAAACACCGCGCCGATCGAAAGCAGTCCGCGCGCAATTTCCTCTTTGTTTATCTTCATATCGTTTTATACCACTTGCTCCAAAAAGTCGCGTTTGCAACGCCGCCACGCCGCAGCGGGATCATCCGCCTGTGTGATCGAGCGCCCGACGACGATAAAGTCCGAACCGGCAACTCTCGCGCCGGCCGGATCCATCACGCGTACCTGATCGCCCGCCGATTCCTCGGCGAAGCGGATACCCGGCGTCACAGTCAAAAAGCTGTTACCGCAAGCCGCATGTACCACGGAGGCCTCGAGCGGAGAACAAACCACGCCGTCGAATCCCGAGTCCTTGCAATTTTTAGCGTAGCCGATGACGACTTCGGGCAAAGTGCGATCAATATAGAGTTCTTCTCGCATGCTCTGTTGGCTGGTCGAGGTCAGCATCGTCACGCCGATTAACAGCGGACGAGGTCCCGAAAAGCCCGCAAGCCCGTCGAGCGCGGCCTCCATCATCGCACGGCCTCCGCCCGCATGTAAATTTATCATATCCGCGCCGAGCTCCGAGAGAACCCGCATGGTCTTTTTGACCGTGGTCGGGATGTCATGAAGCTTCAAATCGAGGAAAATGCGGTGTCCGCGCGCTTTTAAAGCTCGTACGATGGCGGGTCCCTCGGCGTAAAACAATTCCATGCCGATTTTGACATAAGGCCGCTCGTTGCCGAAGCGGTTTAAAAACGAGATGGTCTGCGCCGTGCTGCTGAAGTCGCATGCGATGATGATGTCTCTGTTCATAAATGAGCCCCTCCTGTAAGTTCTGAAAGCCGTTCGATCCGGTATTTCTCCATGACCGACGGCAGGTCTGCGATGATTTTACGGCAGATAAAGGGATCGACCAGATTCGCGGAGCCGATCTGCACCGCGGCCGCCCCCGCGAGCATCATCTCGATCACATCTTCGGCGCTTGCGATACCGCCCATGCCCATAATCGGAATTTTTACAGCCTTGTAAACCTGATACACCATTTGAACCGCCACCGGGAACACACCCGGCCCCGAGTAGCCGCCGGTGACATTGGCGAGAATCGGTTTTCTGCGGTTCAGGTCAATCCGCATTCCGAGCAGGGTGTTGATTAACGATACGCCGTCCGCCCCCTCGGCTTCGACCGCTTTTGCGATTTCGGTGATGTCTGTCACGTTCGGCGAGAGTTTGATAAACACCGGCTTTTTCGCCACGGCTTTGACGGCCTTAGTAACGGCTGCCGCAGATTTCGGGTCGGTGCCGAACGCAATTCCGCCGCCGTGGACGTTGGGGCAGCTGATGTTGACCTCCAATATCTCCACCTGTTCCACTGCGTCCAGCGCCTTGCAGCAGTACACATATTCGTCGATTGAAAACCCGCTGACATTGGCGATTACAGGCTTTTTATATACGCTAAAAAGTTTCGGCAGTTCTTCGGTGATCACTTTTTCGATGCCCGGATTTTGCAGTCCGACCGCGTTCAGCATGCCTGCCGGGCATTCGGCGATGCGCGGCTCGGGATTGCCGAAGCGCGGCTCTTTGGTCGTGCCCTTAAAGGCGATCGACCCGAGAATGTTCAAATCGTATAGCTGAGCGAAATCTGCGCCGAATCCGAACACCCCGCTGGCCGGGATAATCGGATTATCGAGCCGAAGCCCCGCCACGTTTACGCGCATATCTACCATATTAAGTCCTCTTTCAACAGCACCGGCCCATCCTTGCAGATGCGTTTTGAGCCGCTCCTGGTCTGACAGCTGCACCCCATGCACGCGCCGAACCCGCAGGCCATGCGCGCTTCAAAACTCAGCTGCCCGTCGGTCGGGCAGACGGCGAAAACCGCTTTCAACATCAGCTCGGGTCCGCATGCGCAGTAATCGGTGTAACCCGAAAGTTCACGGATCGCATCGGTGACAAAGCCCTTCATCCCAAGTGTGCCGTCAACCGTGGTGATATGCACCGACACGCCCAGCGCCTCGAACTCTTGGATTAACATCGCATCTACGGCGCTGTTAAATCCCAACACCGCTGTCGGTTTTTTACCCTGCGCAATCAACGCTTTTACTAATCCGTAGAGAGGAGGAGTTCCGACGCCCCCACCGATGAGCAGCGGTTTTTGCCCGCAGCGGTTCGTGTCGAACCCGTTTCCGAGCGGCATTAACGCCGAAATTTCGTCTCCCGACGCCATCTTACTCAGCGTTTCGGTGCCTTTTCCGATCACTTTATAAATGATGTCGACGCTCTCGCTGTCCCAATCGCAGATCGAGATCGGCCTGCGTAAGTATAACCCGTTTATTTTAAGGTTCAAAAACTGCCCCGGCGCGGTAAAGCTGTGTTCGGGACAAATCAACTTCATCCGGAAGACGTCACGCGCGATCGGGAAATTCCCCGCGACCACACAGATCCGGTCTTTCATCCGAAATCACGCTCCTTCCAGACGATCTCACCGCCGACTGCTGTCATGCGGATTTTTCCGTATACATCGCGGCCTTCAAACGGCGTGCTCTTGCCCATGCTTGCAAAATCGGCAGGGTTGATGGTGTATCTGCATTCCGGGTCGAACACGGTCAAATCCGCCGGCGCACCAATTTCTAAATTCGACCCAAGCCCGAATAGTTTCAAAGCGTTGTCGTGCAGAATCTCCATTAGTTTTTCGAAGGTCAGTATTTTTGTCTTGACGAATTCGGTGTAGAGCAACGGCAGCGCAGTCTCGAGCCCGACGATACCCATCAAGCTGCCCCGCAGGCCCTGCGCTTTTTCGTGCGCAGCATGAGGTGCATGGTCGGTGGCGATCACATCGATCGTACCGTCCAAAATTCCTTCGACAAGCGCTTCGCGGTCAGCTTTATCCCGAAGCGGCGGATTCATTTTAAATCTGCCGTCGTCTTTCAAATCATCCTGACATAGCAGCAGATAGTGCGGCGCGGTCTCACAGGTAACCGAAAGTCCCTCTCTTTTGGCCTTGCGGATTAATGCGACACTTTCTTTGCACGAGACATGACAGACATGATAACGCGCGCCGATTTCGCGCACCAGCGCCAGATCGCGCTCAATCGGCCTCCACTCGCTCTCGGAGCTGATGCCCGCAATCCCGTGCTTTTTGGCAAAAGCGCCGTCGTGGATGACGCCGTTTTTCACAAGAGCGTTGTCCTCACAGTGGGCGCAGACCAATGCGTCGATGCGCCTTGCCTCACATAAAACCTGCCGCATCATCTCTTCGCTCTGCACGCCCTTTCCGTCATCGGAGAAAGCGAACACCCACGGCTGCATCCCCTTCATCTGCGACATCACCCGCCCTGCCTCTCCGAGTGTAAGCGTGCCGTAGGGCAGAACGTGGATTTTGGCGTCGCGTCGAATCGGTGCGAGCACCTCGGCTAAGTGCGAGACGGTGTCGGGGCACGGCGAGAGGTTCGGCATCGCACAGACGGTCGTATAACCGCCCCTTGCGGCTGCAGCCGTACCGGTCTTCATGGTCTCTTTATACAAAAATCCCGGCTCTCTCAGATGCACATGCACATCTGTGAGACCGGGCAATATAAACGCTGATGCGATAGTCGCCGAGGCGAAAGTCGCTGACGCGACCGAAAAAACGGTTTTCCCATCGGTCGAAAGAGGCTGCGGGGAAAGGGCGGAAATGCAGCTTTCGGAAACTGCAAGATTCATTGGTTTCAACGAACCGCCGGAGTAAATTCTGCCGCCGGTAAGGATAAACTCCATCTTTACCCGTCCTTTCACATCAAAGTTAACATGAATTTTAACTTTTACTTATGAAAATATCATAACATGTAAAAAATCTCGCCCGTGCGGACAAGATTCTGTGTGAAGACACCGCGCGCAAGTTCGCACGCAGAGGTCGGCAGTATGACATCTTGTCGGCATCTCTGTACCGCACTTAAAGATTTTACGGATTTGATTCTACCATATGATTCACCTACCTGTCAAGCAGTCCTAAAATAAATTTTTTGGGTTAAAATGTCCTATTTAAGAAAGCACGCCGATTTTCGGATGCACATATACTGATTGCGAGAGGAGGTGTTATTATATCAAACTCAAATTATTATTTCGACCTTGATTGCCGATTAATCGATTCCCAATGCGGAATGAAAATATTGCAATGTTATTCTTGCGAAGAAAATCATAGTCCTTGTATATGCCCTCCGGGGCCACCGGGGCCTCCCGGATGTCCGGGACGTCCGGGACCTCCGGGGCCACCGGGACTTAGGGGACCTGCAGGAGAAACCGGACCAAGCGGAGCTGCCGGAGCAGTAGGCGCAACGGGAGCGACCGGAGCGACAGGACCGAGCGGAGCTGCCGGAGCTGTAGGCGCAACGGGAGCGACCGGAGCGACAGGACCGAGCGGAGCTTCCGGAGCGACTGGTGCTACAGGGCCCAGCGGAGCTTCCGGAGCGACTGGTGTTACAGGGCCCAGCGGAGCTTCCGGAGCAACCGGTGCTACAGGTGCTACAGGGCCTACCGGACCTCAAGGTGAACCCGGCGGAGTGGGCTGTTCTTGTATCGCTCAAATGAATAACATCATCGAGCAAATTATTACGAATTTCTCCGGTTCGAATATTACCGTAAACCTGGACAGCGGCGGTTCTGTCAGCGGTAGACCGTTCAGCATCACCAACAATACAATTTTTAATTTGATAAATCCATCGGATGCGATATCAGACCGAATCAGCATTTGCAGAATCGCTTTTATCACACTGCCCGCAGGCAATACGTTCACCGGATTTACCTTCCTGGATCCGCCGGATCCATTGCCGGAGGGTTGTGAAGCCCAGTGTGAAGCCGGGGTCAGAGCCACGCTGCAGGCTTTCGTCGGAACCACAACCAAAGTGACCGTTCGCGCGGGCGGCGGCTCAACCGGAAACAACAATGTCACAACAACGGCGTTCGGTATTGCCATCATCGGCAACAACACAGCTGTATCGACTTGCAGTGTTGAAGATATCACCTAAAAACCGGATTGGCGGGAACTATTCCGAAACGTCCCGCCAATTCTACATAACATATCAGTGAGGGTCATTATGCCGAATATGAGATTTCATTTATTGGGGCTTGCCCATCTGGAGACGAACAGGAAAAATTCAACCTGCGCCTACACACAAAAAATCATCAAGTTAGCCCGGATGATAAAGGCCTTCGGCCATACGGTATTTTTTTACGGTGTGGAAGGTTCCGAAGTGACCTGTGACGAGTTTATACAAGTATCAACGCAGGAGGATCTCCGCAATACTTATGGTGATTATGACAGGACAACAATTTTATATAAACAGGACCCGAACGACGCCGCCCACACTGTTTTTAATCGGAATGCCGCAGAAGCGATCACTGCACGAAAAAAAGAACGGGATATCTTGTTGTGTCCGATGGGCATTTATCAAAAACCGATTGCAGACGCCGTTAAGTTGCCCACAGTCGAACCCGGGATCGGTTACACAGGCGTGTTTTCGTCACTGCGCGTGTTTGAATCTTATGCTTGGATGCATTATATCTACGGATTGCAAAAGACAGAGGACGGCAAATGGTATGATGCGGTCATCCCGAATTATTTCGACCCGAAAGACTTTCCTTTTCAGCCGAAAAAACAGGATTACCTGCTTTATTTCGGAAGAATCATCAACCGAAAAGGCGTTCAGGCGGTCTCGGATATTGCAAAGGCCACCGGAAACCGGTTATATATTGTCGGTCAGGGCTCGCTCGAGAATCCCGCCGAGGGGATTCATTTATCCGACGAGAAGCACATCGTCTACCATCCGGCTGTCGGCCCGGAGCAAAGAACCGAATTACTTGGAAACGCCAAGGCGGTTTTAATGCCGACCTATTACCTCGAGCCGTTCGGGGGAGTCAACGTCGAAGCCCAGCTTTGCGGGACTCCTGTGATCACCAGCGATTGGGGGGCCTTCCCCGAGACCGTTCTGCACGGTGTAACGGGATATCGCTGCCGGACTTTTGAGGAGTTTTGTTGGGCTGTGAATAACATCTGGCACATCAAGCCAAAGGACTGCCATGAATGGGCAGTCAAAAACTACTCGATGGAGCGCGTCGGAAAAATGTATGAGGAATATTTTCAAAGGGTTTACCGCCTGTTTGAAAAAGGATGGTACCAACCCAATGGGCAGCGAACCGAATTAAGCTGGCTGGAGCGTTACTACCCCTAAAAAATTGAGATTACCGTTTTTCAAAAAGCACGTCAATCGAATCAACCGGCATTCTTTTGTCTATCCGCTCCACAATTAAATTGTGAAATCCGTCATTCAGGCCCCGTATCTCGGACACCACACGAGACTTCTCTTTCGTTTGCGCCGATAAATCGATCTGTCCAAGCGGTTTACCGTCTAAGATCAACCGTACCTGACCGAACTCGGGACTTTTTGGACTCCAGAGTTTATAGCCGGTGCCGATAAAATTCCATTTCACCCGCACCTCTTCGGTCAGGCTGATTTTGCCGTGCTCAAATCGGAACAGATCATCTTCGACTTTTTGAAAATGTTCAATATGCTGCGCCGCGCCTAACAAGCCCTCGTCGTAAAGATAAGTCAGGGACGCAGGCAGACATTCACCCTCCACTTCAAACTCGCTTACGCGAAGATGCGAATGAGGTTCAGTGTAAAGACCTATTGGGCCTTCACCGAAACGGAAATCGCTCTTGTAATTCTCCCGTCCGTCGATTCGTATCGTTAATTTACCGCTTTCGCAGAAAACCTCCGCTTCCGACGGTGATTGTGATAACCCTTCTTCTGCAATGATAATTCGGGCCCCCGACTTGTCAAAGTGAATCAACCGCCAGATGTCCGCGCTGAGTTCAAGCCCATCGCAGAATGAAAGCGCTGCGGTTTCTTCCAATACCGAATTGCTTGTGGGTTTTTCCGGGTATAATGCACCGCGGTAATTCCAAAGCAATATCGCTTTTCCGACAAGTTTAAACGAAGTTTTAAGTTTAAAATCTCTGTATGCATGCCGCAAAAGAGTGATTGACGGACCTAAATGCCCGCTTAATACGAATCCGTCGCGATATGGTTGATCCCAGCGTCGGCGGGCAATGTTAATGGTTCCGCAGTCCTTGTCGTTTTTAGAGGGAAACATGACCCGAAGCACGCCGTCTTCGCCGACAAAACCGGTAATTGTCTGTCCGAAAATGCCGCTGTATTCATTGATGATAGGTTCCGAATGCCAGATGCTGCCGTGCATGTAGATTTCCCAGCTCTCCGGTTTTTCGGCTTTTTCAATGGGCGCCCGCCATATCACTTGAAAATTGCGGTTGCCGGCAACCGAAGTGGCCGGAGCGTAAACATACCCTTCATATGTAAAAGTCGGAAAAAACTCCATCAGCGGCGGATGAAAATCATCGCCGTCTGGGCTCAGCAGACGAACGGGTTCCGAAAACGGACCCTGTGCCGTCGGAGCGGTAATCGCATACAAAGCCCAGCCGAAGTGTTTGGTCGAATCGGCAAGGATAAAAAAGATATAATCCTCTTTTCGTTTTTGCAGCGAAGTGGCGTAAAACCGATTATACTTACGCTCTTTGTTGCCGCTGTTTTTATAAATAGGATTTATATCCCGAATAAACGGCCCTTGAGGGGAATCGGCGACCGCATAACCGCAGCCGCTGTCACATTTATCGGCGATCGGACTGCGCATCGTCGCCCAGGTGTTATTGTCAGAGCCCCAGTCATAGGTCATATGGCAGCGCCCGTCGTGATAAATGACCGAGACATCGGGAGATTCGCCCACATGATATTCGCATCCCGTAAATTGCGTCTTTTCTTTCGGGAATGCCGAACCTAACTCCTCCCATGTCTTCCCGTCGTCTTTCGAATGGAAAACGGTGCAGCAAGCGGGGTATTCGCTGTCGATTCTATATCCTTGAAGATAATTTCCGACATAACAATAAAGCCCCGTACCCTTGGGGTCATTAAATAAAAATCCGTTGACCGGCCATTCATACGGCGGTTTTCCGATCAAAACTGGGTTTTCGCGGTCATGCTCAAAAGAATCAAAAGAAGGATCTCCGTAAATCGGGTGCCGAAGCCATTCGTCTTTTTTTTCTTTTTTTGCGAAATCGATTTTCATCGCCGTCACCTTTTTCCGCAAGTTATGTTTATTATACTCTAAACACGAAATAGTTCAACAAAGATTCCGCGCTTTGAAGCGCGGAATCTTCATCATTAATAACTATCTTGCAGGGAATGGTATCGACCGCATTCAATGACCGCTACGTCTTATTCAATCATTACCAGTGATTCGATTTTTACCTTGTTCAACGTCTTCTCATATACTTCGCCCGATCGCTCGAAGTACCAGTACCAATCGCCGTAATAACCGCTTTTATAGGTATTAAAAGATTTTAATTGTTCTATCTTTCCTGTTTTCAATTCCATTCGATAATCTTGTTCGATACGATCATCGGAATAATATAAATATCCTTGATGATAACGGATACCGGATGTAACCGTCTCAACAATCGGAATCGGTTCGCCGCCGTTAATACTCAATTTGTAGATATATCGTTTATCAGTTGGTACCGCTCCGATGGGATTACTATCCTCAAAATAAATCCAGTCATCCACAATGAACATGGAATAAGGGAAATTATCGTATTTGCTCTCATATTCATGAATACATAAAGTTACCGGGTTGGAACCGTCAAGATTCATTTTGCAAATAATCGTTTCTTCCTGCTCATTGGTGCTTGTATAAAAAATCATGTCTTTATAAATCATAAAAATGCCCGATTCACCGATTTTTTGCACATCGCCCCCATCAACTCTTACTCTGCTGAGTCCTCCTTCGTAGCCGGAAATATAATATTCTTGTTGATAATAAAGCCACCCGTTATGAACATAAAAATCTTCACGAAAAATAGCGTTATCAACGATCTTTTCGCGTCCGGTTCCATCCGGTTTTATTCTGTAAATATCAAGTGAATCCTCGCTATCCGGCATTGTGGAATAATAGATATAATTTTTATCCAAAACAATTGTAGCGGCGTTATCGTCATGGATTTTTACAACTTCTCCGTCAAGGTTGAATCTGCATAAACCATAACTGCCGTCGAAACAATCGTTATCATAAATCCAGCCTTCCAAGACATTCGGCGCTTCTTCCGATGCAACACTTTGCGATGCCGAACTCTGCTGTGGCAAAGATGAACAACCCGACAACATGCTGAAAACCATAATGAATAAAATTAAAGTAGTTTCATTATTCTTTGACATTATATAGAATCGCCCCCTCATAAACAAAAATCCCCGCTTTTCAGCGGGGATTTCGAATCTCCGCTCACAGCGGAGATTTTAGTCGCTCATGTAGGGCAGCAGCGCCAGATGGCGTGCACGCTTTACGGCTTGGGTCAGGGCGCGCTGGTGAACGGCGCAGGTGCCGGTCACGCGGCGGGGCAATATCTTGGAGCGCTCGGAAGTAAATCTCCGAAGCTTCGCGATGTCTTTATAGTCGATGAAATCCGTTCTGTCCACACAGAACTGGCAGACCTTTTTATGCTGCTTTCGGTTCTTATAGGGTGCAGAGGACTTTTCCGACCTCTCTGATCTTTCCATACAGATCCTCCTTTTTAATGTTCTTTCAGAACGGGAGATCGTCGTCGGTGCCGACTTCCTCGAAATCGCTGTCTGCGCCGTTCGAGAAGGTCTGGGGCGCCCCGAAATTGCCGGCCGCCTCAGGGGCGTTTCCGGGTGCGGCGCCGGCCTCGCGCTTGCTTCCGCAGAACGAGGCAGTGTCCACGACGACCTCAACCGCTTTTCGGTTGCTGCCGTTTTTATCGGTATAGGTGCGGGTCTGCAGTGAGCCGGTGACGGCGATCATGCTGCCCTTGTCAAAATAGTTCGTAATAAAATCGGCGGTCTGACGCCAGGCTACGCAGTCGATCCAGTTGGTCTGGCGCTCCTGGCCCGGTTTGGCATAACCCTTGTCAATCGCGATTGTAAAACTGGTAACCGAGACGTCGCCCGGGGTCTTGCGCAGTTCGGGTTTATCACTGAGCCGCCCCATTAAAACAACGGTATTCAACATGATTTGTCAATCCTTTCTCACTGATTCCGGAGCCGATATGGCTTCGGTTAAAATTCTTTCGTTTCAGACGTCCCTTCTGACAACCAGCCAACGCAGGACGTTTTCTGTGATCTTGCTGATACGCTCAAGCTCGGCCGGAAAATCGGATTTTTCGGTCGTGAATGTGTACAGCGCATAATACCCTTCGGATTTATAGTTGATCTTGTAAGCAAGACGACGCTTGCCCCATTCGTCAACTGCGGTCAGTTCGCCGTTTTCGGTGATCAAGTTCTTAAACTTTTCCACCATCGCCGCGACCGCTTCATCGCCGATCTCGGGATCGATCACGAGCACATACTCATAATTAGCCATAATCTTTGCACCTCCTTATGGTCTCTTGGCCCCAGAGAACTGAAGATGTTCTCCCCGAAATTCCCTTTGGGATTTTCCAAATCGAAATTTCATTTTTTACAGGGGCAAGGAATGCACGGGCTTTTTTACCCATAGCCCATGTATTATAGCAAAGTTTCCTTTCCCTGTCAAGGCTTTTATTCGATCGTTGTTGTCAATATGAGTTACATGTGGTATGATCGATTATCATTGCGAAGCGCGAAAGGAATCTACTATATGCCAAACGAGCACCGTATCACACCGTTAGCCGACGAATACACCGTCGTCTGGCGCTCGCCGTCGCCCAAAGACGTCTATCTATACAGCCCCGGCATCTGCATTTCAAAAGGCGGCCGCATCGTTGTCACCATGGACATCTCAGGCAAGGGGATGGCAAAAATCCCGGGCGAAAAGCTTTGTTTGCCCGAGAGCGTGTGGCAAGGCCGCGTATATATTTCCGATGACGGCGGAAAGATCTTCACACACACCGCCGATTATTCGCTGCTGCACGCCCGCCCGTTTTCAGACGGCGACACCATCTATATCATCGGCCACGCCGGGGACCTGTGCATCATCCGCTCCGACGACGGCGGACTGACCTGGACAGAGCCCGCATTTTTCACCAAAGGCGAATATTGGCATCAAGCCCCCTGCAATGTGCTGTATAAAGACGATTTTGTCTATCTCGTGATGGAGCGACACAAACAAAACGTCAAACGATCATGGGTCTCTACGCTTTCCCCGTTTTTAATGCGCGGAAAACTCGGCACCGACCTGACCAAAAAGGAAAATTGGACGTTTGCATCTGAAATCGTTTTTAAGGACTTCGTTGATTCCGACAAGATCGAATATTTCGGTATTCCGTTCTTACTGACCGAAAAAGAAGAGAGCACCGAACTCACCCCAAAGCGATACACCGCGCCGCTCGGATGGCTCGAATCCAACGTCGTACAGTTTACCGATCCCCGCCATTTTTTGTATGACCCGAGCGGACACACTTTTCACATTTGGGCGCGCGCCAACACCGAGCGCACCAATATCGCGGCAATTTTAAAAGTCGTCGAAAATTCCGACGGCAGCATGACTTCGATGCTCGAAACAGCTCCCTCGGGCAAAACGATGGTGTTCGTACCCTGCCCCGGCGGTCAGATGAAATTTCATATCATTTACGACGATGTCTCGAACCTCTATTGGCTGCTGAGTACGCAGTCGACCGACAGTATGGTCAAACTCGAAGACATGGAAAACGACCGCTACGGTCTGCCCGACAACGAGCGCCAGCGTCTCGTTTTGCACTTTTCAAAAAACTGTGTCGATTGGTGCTTTGCTGGTCTGGTCGCAGTCGGAAAGACCCAGCGGCAGGCTCGCCATTACGCCTCAATGACGATTGACGGCGAGGATTTGTGCATCCTGAGCCGCTCGGGCGACGAGGAGGCCGCCACCGCCCACAACGGAAACCTCATCACCTTTCACCGAGTCAAAAACTTCCGCGGCCTCGTCTATTAAAGGATTGGCCTGCGTTTTATCCTCCCGCCGTCACATCTAAGTCACGGGTTCAATTGATATGGAAAGAATAGGAACACTGTTTTTTATAACCACTAAACGCCTAAGGCGCTGCAATGGCTGAAAGATTCAAACGCAAGCATAAAAATCATGAAATTTATCAGATAATTTTTAAATTCGCCCTTTTTGTTTCTATTCTTTTTGGGTCTTGACTAGAACAGCGAGGAGTAGTAAGCTGTAAACGAGGTCAAGATC